>PSRN01000289.1 GCA_003176075.1 Bdellovibrio sp. | reverse complement strand
CTATACCAACGGACAACATCGTGGATGAAGATGAATCGGCGGCGTGGGCGGCGAAGCCGCTACGGGTGTTTCACGAGAAACGCCAGTTTGCAAAACAATGGGGTTTACCACGCTGTCAAGGTCGCTTCAAATTAACGTGAACGTTGTCGACCGGCTTTCCTTCCTTCTTAATCACCACGTGCTTAATCTCCCCGCGTGAAAGCGGCGGCCGCATCGGCGGATCCATCGCATGATCCATCACAAAAGCTTCCTTTTCCCGACGCAAGGGCAGTGTCTCTTGTTTTCCGTCTGAATTGATCGTTGTCACATCCAAAGTGAGGTCGGCCATATTGAATTTTCCCGCCTCCTTGCCAACGACGAAAAATTGAGTTTGCTGATCCTGAGGCACTATTTTCACGGTAAAGAGCTGGCCTTCAAAGATCTGCGCGTAGGGCTGGTCCACAGCTGGCAAGCCAAAATCCTTCTTCGCCTGAACAAGGCTTCCCAAGGACAGCAGCATGACCACAAGGGCGGAAAGACAATTGGTTCTAGGATGTTTCATAGGTTCTTACTTCTTTATCCATCGTCATGATCATCACCATCACCCCCATCAAGCCTCTTGGCTCAACTCTGCCAGAGTTCTCCGTCAGGAACAAGTCAAGAAAATCGGGACATCCTTGCCCCGGCGGGGTCCGCCGTGGCAAACTCCGCTGTTTTTTTCAAGGAGGCGTTCATGTCGAGAGTCCTTCTGGCGATTTTTCTTATTCTGTTCACAACTCCCAGGGCCTTCACTCTGAGCAGCGAGGAATTCGCCAAACCACCACGTCTGGTTGTCGTGCTGGTCATCGATCAGTTCCGCTCCGACTATCTCACGCGGTTCGAGAAAAAATTCTTACCCGCCGGAACCGCAAAAAATCCCGGGGGGTTTCGTTTTCTTATGAAAGAATCGGCTTATTTTCCATTTGCCGAGTACGACTCGTTTCAAAACATGACTTGTCCCGGGCATGCCACCATTGCCACCGGTTCGCGACCTGTTCACTTCGGCTTTAGCACCAACGCTTGGTATGACGACCAAACACAAAAAACGAGTGACTGCACTGAGGATTCAGTCTACGGCCAGTCACCGCATTTTTTGCGGACGACGACCTTTGGCGATGAACTTCGCCTGATTTCACCCCTCTCCAAAGTCTTCAGTGTGGCGCTGAAGGCCCGTGCCGCCATTATGTTGGGAGGTCATCGCGCCAATCTCGCCCTGTGGCTCAAGGATGGACAAATCACGACGAGTGATTTCTACCAAAAAGGAAAAGTTCCGGACTGGGTCACTCGCCTCAATGAAGAACTCAAAAAGCAAACAAACACCAGTGAAGCCGACCTCGTCGGCTCAGTTCGCGACACTCAGCTCACCTTCCGGATGGCCACAAAAATCCTGGAAACCGAAAGGCTGGGACGCGGCGCGGATCCTGACGTTCTCCTGATCAGTCTTTCCAGCCACGATCTTTTAGGTCATGCGCGAGGCCCCAACCATCGTGATATGATGGACCTCACCTTGGCGGAGGACAAAGCCCTGGCGCAATTCTTAAAATTCCTCACCAAGCACATGGACGGCCTCTCCGGGGTGACCATCGCCGTCACTGGCGATCACGGAATTCCCCCAGCGGAGGAGGAGCTGCGAAGCACCGGACCGGCGGCCGGGGATCTCGATATGAATAGCATTCTTGCCCAGGCGAATCGAAAGTTGGACGAAAAATTCGGCGCCCCCGGGAAATCCCCGTGGATCCTTGCCGCTGAAGGGTTTCATATTCACCTCAATCACCCGCTGATGCATGCGAAGAAAATATCCCCGGCTGACGTGGAAAATGAAATTCGCCAGGTGCTTTTGCGCTCCGAAGGGGTCGCTGATGTTTTCACTCGATCGGATGCCGAAGCCCGCAGATTCCCTCCGGGCTTTCTTGGTGAACAAGTAAAAAACTCTTATGTTGCGGACAAGGATGGAGATGTTCTAATCATTCCCCGACCTTTTATCTCCGCCAAGGGCCCCCACGTGGTGAATCATATCACTGGATACTCCTACGACCGCAGTGTTCCGTTGCTTATCTTTGGGCCGCATATCAAGCCTGGTGTTTACAGCGGTGCGAAGGTTATTGATTTGGCACCCACTTTAAGTTTTATGCTAAGAACTATCCCCCCCGCAACATGTGAAGGAAAAGTGAGACAGGAGATATTCAAGTGAAGAAGACGTTGGGCGAACTCGCACTTTTGCTGGGAAACATCGCCATCGTGACAGCCCTATTCAAGTTCATTCCCGAGAAACGCTCGGCCGCCGTGGCCGCTGGAATCACTTTTTGTTTCGTCTCGGGGATCATCATCTGGAGCGAAGGGAGGTTCGGCCGCAACCGCCGTTCGACGACTTGGTGGATTGCGATTTTTTTTCTCGCGGCTTGCACGATTCCGCTTATAGCCCTGCGCTTGGTTTACTGGGACCTCCCCTTTGCCAACACCGGAGTCTGGGGCATCACCGGACCCGAACTTCATCAGTTCTCCAATTATGTTTATATGGCATTGATCGCATCGGTTATTTTCGAGGCCTTCCGCCCATGATCGGCGATGACGAGGTCGGTCGAGTGAGCGACCTCCGTGGGGGCCGCCTTCTTGTCGTGGCTTTTCTGCTCGGCGGTCCGCTGGCGCCCGCAGCAGCCGCGGCGCCTGAGACGGCGCCGCCAGCAACAGCGGCGCCAGCTTCACCGAGCCGCGAAGCTTTGAGTACTCAGTGGGGTGAAAATCGTTTCATCGGACGTTTAAAACCAGGGTATCACTTCAATGACAAGGCACCCAACAAAGTGGTGATGGCAGGGAAGAAGATTACTACCGGCGCCGTCTCAGGCACCGCTATTTCGCCCACCAGCATTCATGAACGCGAAATTGTTTTTGCAGGGCTGCCTTCCCCGGGGGAGGCCACCCTCTATGTTTGCGATGACGCCCAAACATTTTGTGACATTCACCGCATTCCTTTTGGTGGAGGAAACGATAAAGACCCGAAAACCAAAGAAGATCCTTTTCCTCTGTCGTCGCAGCCTGGCGCGCACGCCGCAAGGAATGGAACTTGGCTGACCCGCTACGACGAAGCGCTAAAGCAGGCCAGGCTGCACCACCAGCTCTTGATGATTGAATTTTTCGCGCGCTGGTGCCCCGGCTGCATTCGCCTCGACACGGAAGTCCTTCAGCAGCCGGCCTTTGCGGAGCTGACCAGGAAGATGACCCGGCTCCGCCTTGACGTGGACCGCTTTGAAAATTCGGGCCTGGTCGGGAAGTACAACGCCAAAGCAATTCCCACTTTGCTGGTGCTCAACAGCGAGGAAGCGGAAATTGACCGATTGACCGATTTTCAGCCCTTGGAAGTGATCACGAGATGGGTTCAGACTCTTGCAAAAGACCCAACGCCGATTGCAGGCCTGCAACAAAATCCCCTCCTTTTGGGGCGTCGGTTGCTTGCCGCCCATCGGCCGATGGAAGCCCTGGAGCAGCTGAAAAAAGTTTCTCCGCCAGCCTGGGAACTGCCGCAGGCCGAAATTGAGACAGCCGAACTCATTGTTGAACTTGACCCGAATGCCACGGAGAAAAAAGAGCTTCTGGCAGGCAAACTACGGCAAGCCGTGCAGCAGGAAAGCGCCTCTTACCGCTCGCTGGAGTGGCGAAAAAGGCTTCTTCAATTGCAAAAGGTGCCGAGTCCAGACCGGGAAAAAACCTTCACCGACGCCCGCGATCTCGCCGATCGTCTTTTGAAGGATGAAGAATCCCTCAAGACAGCCCTAATGAGTGAAAACGTCGGCGAGTTTATCAACTTCGAAAAGTTATTGGTGGCCACTGAGCGCGCCGAAATTTTTGAAATCGCCGGACGGGACGATGCGGAGATTCAAAAAGCATGGGAATTGGCGGCGAAAATCGGCGAGAAAGTGGATCTTCAGTGTCGAGGTCCGTCCCATCGTTATTTGCTGGTCCTGATGCAGGCTCACCTGTGGAGTCAGGCCGAGGAACTTGTCGGCAAGCTCCTCGCCAACAATCCAGACGACCCCGAGTTGGAGCGCCGACGCCTCAAAATTCTTTTTGAACAAAAGAAATTCGATGAGGCCGCTCAACTGGGAGAAAAGTGCCTGCGCAATTCATATGGACGAAACGAAGTTTGGGTGGCGGAAAACCTCGCCAAAACTTATATCGCGGCCAAGAAAAAGAAGGAGGCCAGGGCGTTGATCGACCGTTTCCTCGGGCGCTCGGACATCGATTGGAAAAGAACTAAAGGCTCGCGGGAAAATCTTGAGAAATTGCGGGAGCAAGTTCTGTAAATGAGGAGGCCGTGCGGCAGCTGCCAATCATCCGGTAGGTGATGGGGAGTCGGCCTTGCATGGCCACTACTCTGGCTTAATGGTCGAGAAAAACCCGGAAAAGCCCGAGTATGAGCGCCACAAGCCTGAAGAGAGCACCATCTACAAACTCGTGCAGGAAAACTGGCTGACATTCCAGAGTCTGGCGGAAGCCGACACCGGCCAAAGCTTGCCTGATTTTGTGATCAGGGAGTTCGACGAGTTTCTCCGCTGTGGCATTCTCGCCAATGGATTTCTGCGTGCCAAATGCACGGACTGCAACCACGAATGGCTGGTGGCGTTCTCGTGTAAGCGGCGGGGCTTCTGTCCCAGCTGCAGTGCTCGCAGAAAGAGCCCGCCACCCTTGCGCTTACCGCGGATTCATCCATTGACGCCTTTTTGTCGGCAACTGTCGGAATCAAACCAGATGTCAAAATTCTGGACACTGAATTCGAGGGGCATGAGCTCCACATGTCACTTTGAGTGAACGTCGGTGCAGAAAATTTGGCCTGGTGAGCCCCCAGTACGAATGATCTGGTCCATCTTTTCCCGCTGCTCAATTTGCCGCCAAATTATTTTTTGCATTTCGGTTAGTTCGCCGTATTTTAACCGTCTCAACAGAAAGCGCCTCATATATTGATCGGAGTATCTGAACCGCGGCGCCCCTTTTGACCCCCGTTCAAAACCGACAACGTCCATTTGGCGCATTCCCGAAAGGCGTTCATTGATCGCAAGGGAAGGCGCATCGGCGCGCAGGTAGTTTTCAATTTCTTGAATTTCTTGGGCACTATATCTTTCCAGCGCTTTGCTGGGCAGAGCTACCTTGATCGATTGGCCTTGCCTTACCGCAAGCCTGGCCTCTTGCAAATAGGGGGCGATATAAAAGTCGAAATCCATGTGTTGCATTTCGTGAATCAAGGTGGCCCATTTCGTGTGGGGGGCAATCCGGATCAGTTTCAATACATCGGAATGAGCACCAACGGTTCTTGTATTTCTGAAATTCAGAGTTACATCAAGAACGAGCCGATAGCCATTGCTATGTATATCGGCAAGTGCCGTCTCGAATTCCGGGTGTTGCAAAGCGGGAATCAGGCCGGCCCTTGGTTGCTTTAACTTTGCGCCCGAAAGGATCTCATATAAATCATCGACACCCGCGACATACACGGGACCGTCGGTCGACTTTTCCTGTCGAAATGATCTAACGGGTCTCACATTGGATGCAACGTTGATGATCAAGCGATGATTCACTTCAAGATCGCGGATGAGTTGCATTTGCGCCTCAATCATCGCTTCATCAAGAAACTCCAGAGATTGGTGCCGGGGAATCCCGGCCGTCGGGGCTTTTTCATCCCCGAACCCTTGCCCTGCATGGAGGATCGAAGCTGTTATGGCGAGCAGAAAGGATAACAATTTCCAGCGTCGGTACGGCAATATGGAAACCCCCCAGATCCTTTAAAACCTCAACCATCCTCGCTCTTCGCGAAGCATACAGCAATATCGGGGAGACTCAATCCGATACCTGGTTGCTGAAGCTTTTTACACGGCTTTCTGATGCAAGAACCAAGAATTTAGGCTTTCCGCCATGCCATTACAAGGTCGCAGATGCAGTCCCCTTAATGTCGCAGGCACATACGCTCTGCCTGATTTAAGTTCTGGTTTATCTTTTTGTGGGGGATCTTCGACTTCTCCAAGTCAGCAATACTTTCAATTAACCGGTCAGCATCTGCGGGGGGCAATTTAGAAACCACCGGGTAGGATTTTCTCATGGCCGCGATCCGTGTCGGAAGATATGTTCTCGGTTTTGCCATGGCGGCTGCGCCATTTTCCAAATCGGCCGCCAAATCGTGAACTTTGTCGACAAGCCATCTTTCCCGCTCTGACCGATCGCCAATTGACCAAGGCATTTCTTCGCCGATCAAGACTCTTTTTAATCCGGCTTGGGCATCGTTACCGGCGATGCGGCGAAGGTCTCTGAGGGATTGTTCGCCGCCAAGACGAAGTATTGTTTCGATTTTTTTCTTTTGGCCCGGAGTCAGTTTCGACAGGGTTGGGGCCAATTCCGACGTTGCCGCCGGGCCGATTTCATCGAGGGTGAGCGGCAAAGGACCTGGACTTCCACGTTCACGGGGAGCATCGTTTGTGGGTTTGGCGGTCGTCTTTCTTTCCGCGGCCTGACCTTCTCTCACTTGGGGAGCCGACGCTTGTACAGGCCTGGTGGGCGCGGCCGCGCGCTCAGACTTGCTCATTCCAGCTCGTTCCGATCGACCACTTGAAGCGACTCGGCCCACTGGGGCCACGTCAGAATGAACAGGCCCACCGGACGTCGAAATTTCACCTACCTCATGGATCAACCAGGCGTCATCTTCGGCTGCGTTGCCCGTTGCCGCATGGGCCTCCATTGCGCCAAGAAATTGTTCGGTTCGGTTTTCTTTAGCGATTGTCTGCAAGTTTCTGATCGCCTGATCGGGGTCCGAGGTTGATTTGAGTGCCCTGTCGATTCGCTCGGTTTCATTGACGCTGGCTCTGCGGGTGAGTGGGGCCACTTCCACCGTGGTTTGCCACCCGTGGACTGAACCGAGAGGCGAGTTATAGGTAAACTCCACCGCTCTGGCGGTGGCTTCTCCCGAACGAGCAGGGCGGGACCTCAGGTCACGGCCGGAAGCTGCTTCAAAGGCCGTGTTGGATTCCAGGGTGCTTAGCGCCCCGCGATCATTCGACAGCCCTGAGGCCACATTGTTTTCAATTTTTATTTTTGGCTGCGGTAATTCGGACTTGTTCATGACAAGTCCCCGCATTTTTCCGCGCAGGAATGCGGCGTCGACTTCGGCAAGTTCGGCGGCGGTCATAGGTGCATGAGTGACCATCTTCCAAATAATTCCCAAAGGCAAAAAATTGGATCCAACTAAACAAACTTGGCGAAATTGTTCGGCATTGCTCGCACACAGGAAAAAATTACCCAAGGTTTTTTTTGCCGCATTCCAAAGCCCGACAGCGATTCTTTCGGGGATCTTGGCCCGATTTTTCCAAAGCTCGCTAGCGGCCGCGCCGACGGCGGCATGCACCTGGGTCATGTAGCCATCTCCGGTAATCCCGCTTTTGGCATATTTCCAGCCAAACTTTACCAGATCCCAGATGCCCTCCGCCATTCCCCAAATCCCCTGGGCTAGACCTTTGAAACAGTTATAAATCAGTTTGGAAACATTGATATCATCCCAGAATCCGGCCATCCCGGGCTTTCGACATTTGCTCTGATCCTCTTTGCAAAATGCTTCACATTCCTTGATGTTTTCCGGGCGGGACATGTCGAGGTCTTGAATCGTCCATGGATTTGCGTTTGAACGTGCGTTAAAAACGGAACCGCCAGCAGCAGTCTCCTTTCCAAACTCCGAGGAGGGATTACGACTGATTTTTTCCGGCACGGGAACAAAGTAATCGAGATAATTTTGAATTTGGCCCCTGTTGTCGACGACAGCGGCGTCTTCCAAGTAAGTGACCGCATAAAGTTTGTCTCCGATGACATATTGTCGTTCGAACATTTGAACATCAATTTGGTTGAAATCGCGGTATTTTGATTGGATCAATGTGAGGCTGCTTGCGAAGGACGGTGCTTTTGCATTATTGATTTGATAAATAGTGTATCCTGACTGCAATTTCTCAGCGCAACTTTTCCTCCATCATGAACTCGTAAGGTGTCATCCAGTCAAGACATTTC
>PSRN01000135.1 GCA_003176075.1 Bdellovibrio sp. | reverse complement strand
GAAATGTCTTGACTGGATGACACCTTACGAGTTCATGATGGAGGAAAAGTTGCGCTGAGAAATTGCAGTCAGGTTGGTTTATCTTGCATGGATGTAAATCAGGGAACTTTTCTTCATGAAAGACGAAATCTGCTTTAGGGGCTGCCCTCTCCAACTTTTCACGGGGTTGAGACATGCAAAACTGGCCACGAATTGCTGGACATGTACATGCAATGTTTGAGCTCCTCGGATGCCAAGAGGTGACACTTTATCGTGGAACGTCTACCGAGGGAGTTTGGTCGCCAATTTCTCCGCGGTTCTTTTAATCATGGACATTCCCAAGGGAGGTCGCAGCAGCCTTCGCTCTGCTGGAACCAGGCGATAAATCGAAAAATTCGTACCTCCTCAAGCGAACCTTCCCAACCAGCAAGTTGTTAATGACTCGAATAAGACTGTTCCGCTCGCAAATCTTGTACGTTTTCAAGGTAAGGTCGGCCATGGCCATCGTGAAACGGTTCGCAACTTTTATAAAAAATAAACTTGATAAGTATGCCCATTCGGCGTACTCTTAATCATGGATAAGGTGATCTTCGACAAAGTCGATAAACAGCTCCGCAAGCTGCCCCACTTTGTCGTTGATAGACTGCTGGCGTGGGCTAAGTCAGTGGAACTCAAGGGTTTACGCGAAGTTCGAAAAATCTCTGGTTATCACGATGAACCTCTTAAGGGTGATAGACGTGGTCAGCGTTCGATCAGGTTATCCAAAGGGTACCGAGCGATCTACGTGGAAGAAAAGGATGGATGGATAAATTTGATTATTATCGAGGAGGTCAATAAACATGGGTACTAAGAGAACCGGCATTGCAGAAATTGAAAAGCGATATGGTCGATTGACCTTCGGAAGGTTGTTAAAATCCCATCGTGAAGGCGAGGAGCTGTCCCAGGTCGTCATGGCTGAAAAGTTAGGTTTGTCTAAGCAAAGTCTCAATGATCTTGAACACGGACGTAAAATTCCTTCGATCGGGCGAGCTGTGCAAATTGCAAAGAAAATTGGGCTAATGGAAGATCTCATTGTTCAGCTTGTTCTTCAGGATCAAGTGGATCGAGAAAAAATTCATGTTAAGGTTACAGTCGCACCAGTGACCAAAAGAGCGTCTTAATGCTTTTATTTAGGTATGACTGGCAGCCGGGTGGGCCACTGGTAACGGTCCTCCAGTTGCCGAGCGAGTTTCATGAACAGTGATTGGTTCGGTTTCAGCGAACTGACCCTTCGGCATCATTCTTGCGATAGTTCTGGCGTGATGATCAGGACTCGACTGCAAACGAATATAGCTGGAGGGTAAGATGAATCAGGCAACTCGGTGGGTGATAATTACAATGTGTTTAGGACAATTCGCGGCACTTTCCGCGATGGCTGAGGACATGCCAATTGCTGAGGTGATTGAGTCGGAAAGCGCCCGGGCGGACTCAGACGCCGCCTCGGTGGAGGCCAGCGACCGGCAAGCTCAGTTCCAGCGGGAAAGGGAAGAAATCAATCGGCGCACCTCAGAGGCAAAAGCGGAGATTTCACAAGCCCAAAGGCAGGAGTCCAAGGCGATCCAGCGGATCACAAGTATGGACAAAGAAGCCAACCGCCTTCGCGGCATTGAGGCGCGCGAACAGGCAAAACTCGCCCAATTGAAAAGTCGCAACGCGGAATTGCAAACAAAAATGGAGGCGAGCCAGCAGCAAGTGGAACAGGCAAAGTCCAGTAGAGACCAAGCAATTCAGTCGCGCCGGGAGTTCGCATCGCAAGTGGCCGAGCTGGGACAGCGAGCAAGGGCGGCGAGCCAGGAAATGAACAGCCTGCGCCGCGAATTGGCCCATGCGGAAGCGGCCGCTCGACAGGCCGAAGAAAGGCAGAAGAAAGCTCAACTGCGACTCAATGAAGCGCAGGCCAAGAGCCGTGAGTTTGAGGCCCGGGTGCGACAAAAGCTGGCCGAATTAAAGAATCGGACGGCACGGTTTGATCAAGCCACCGAGCGAAGTCGAAGCAAGCTTGAAAACATCAGGAATCGAAATGCAGGGCTAAGGGAACGGCTCCAACAAGCGCAAGCCAACGCCCGCACAAGTGGTGCGCGATTTTAAACCTGTTCCACTTCGCAGGCCTTCAGCCGACGCCAAGACGGCCATTGCCGCCGTCCCTTTTTCTTAGGCGACAGAGCGTAGTGATGGGCGCAGTTTTTCGAGCAGGTCTCACCGCAGACGGATCGTGAAGCGCAGCGCGCGCAAATAACCGCATCGCCGTCACAGCGAATACAATTAAGCTTTATCTTTCCGGGTTGTCCACAGTGGGGGCAAAGGCAATATTGCCGCGTGGGTTGAAGGTCTTGATCAAGAGCGACCCGCTGATCAAAGACAAAGCATTCCCCGAGGAACTTGGAACGGGGGAACTTTTGCAGATAATTGAGAATACCTCCTTGGAGCTGGAGCACGTTGGTGTAGCCTCTTTGCTGGAGGTCAAGAATGGCTTTTTCGCAGCGAACACCTCCCGTGCAAAAGATCAAGATTTTTTGATCCTGTTCGTAACCCTGTTCTTCAACAAAGTCCGGAAAGTCAGAAAACTGCTCAATTTTTGGATTGATCGCCCCTTGAAACGTGCCGATGTCGTACTCGTAATCGTTGCGGGTATCGATGAGAACCACATTTTTTTCTTCCCGCAAGACTCTCTCCCATTCTTCGGCGGAGAGATGACCATTCTCCTTTTGCGTTGGCACCAGTCCTGGCGAGCCCAGGGTGCAAATTTCCGGTCGAATCTTGACCTTGAATTCGCCAAAAGGGGCCCGCTCACTGAGCGAGTCTTTGGCGTCGAGGTGACTTAAGTTGAAGCGTTCTTTGATCCAAGATTTGAAAGAAGAAATCATCGTCTCGCTACCCCCCGAACAAGTTGTGTTGAGTCCCTCTGGAGCCAAAATGAACAAACCATGGAGGCCCAATTCGCGGCCCTTCTGTTCAAGTTCTTTCCTGACCGCCGGCAAGTCAGCCAATGATCCCATCGCCTTAAAAAAGTAGAAAGTCGTGATGATGTGCATGCAATTCTGTTTAACCAATAAGAGGACGAAGGGCAATCCGAAGTTGCCGTACCTCCAAGTCGTCGCCCTCGGCGACTCCACCTCACCAAGTCGTCGCCTGCGGCGACTCCACAGAGCTTGCTTTTTTCTTGTCCTTGGGACAGTCTCTGCCACTCATGCTATTGACCGGATCTGATGCTCAGGAAATTCACCGTCGTCGCACCTTTGCCATCATCTCCCATCCTGATGCGGGCAAGACGACGCTGACTGAAAAGCTCCTTTATCACGGAGGCGTGATCCATGAGGCCGGCGAAGTCAAAGGCAAGGCCGGCACCAAGGCCGCCACCTCGGACTGGATGGAGCTGGAACGCCAAAAGGGGATTTCAATCACCTCGTCGGTGATGACTTTTGATTCCCACGGGCTGCGGATCAATCTTCTCGATACTCCCGGCCACAAGGATTTTTCGGAAGACACTTACCGGGTTCTGATGGCGGTGGATTCCGCCTGCATGTTGATCGACGTCGCCAAAGGGGTTGAAGAACGAACCCGTAAACTTTACGAGGTTTGCCGCTATCGACAGATTCCCATCTTTTCTTTTATCAATAAATTAGACCGCGAGGGGAAAAACCCCCTTGCGCTTCTCGATGAGGTCGAAACAACACTCAAGATGTCCTGTTATCCGCTGACTTGGCCCATTGGCATCGGCTCGCGCTTTTGTGGCCTCTATCACCGGCTCAAAAAACAGATCATTCTTTATAATCAGCGTCGCGAGGGTGATGAGGTGGAAGTGATCCCGGTGAGCCACTACTCGGACCCCTCGTGGAAAGACAAAGTCCCGGGCGGAATTTTTGACCAAGCGGTGGAAGAACTCGATTTGATCGAAGGGGTCCTGCCATCTCTGGAGCGGGAAAGTTTCCTGCGGGGGCAGATCTCGCCGCTGACCTGGGGCTCGGCCAAGCAAAACTTTGGCGTCGATGATTTTCTGGAGTTCTTCTGTCAGCTCGCCCCCGGCGTCCAGCCGCGACGCACGCGCGACGGCAACCTGATCGATCCGCTCGATCAGCAGTTCACGGGCTTTGTTTTTAAGATTCAGGCGAACATGGACCGGCGCCACCGCGACCGCGTCGCTTTCTTGCGGATTTGTTCAGGCAAGTTCGAACGGGGTATGAAGATCAAGCATTCCCGGCATGACAAGGAAATTCGTCTGGCCTATTCCAATCAGTTTATTGCTGCCGAACGTGAAACCGTTGATCAGGCTTATGCCGGCGACATTGTGGGAGTGAATGACACCGGGAATTTCGCCATTGGGGACTCCGTGGGATCGGAAAGCCGGGTCACCTTTGAAGATATTCCCAAATTCGCGCCCGAGCTTTTTGCCCGTCTGACGGTTTCAGACGCCATGAAGCGAAAGAAAATGCAGGACGCGCTTGTTCACCTTTCGGAGGAAGGAGCCATCCAGCTCTTTGTCGATCCCGTTCGCGGTCCCCAGGACCCGCTGATCGGCGTGATCGGCGAGCTGCAATTCGAAGTTCTCCTGCATCGGATGCAGGACGAATACAACCTCGATGTGCGCCTCCATCGCCTGCCCCTGCGGGTGGCGAGGTGGCCGCGCAACGCCCATGGGCAAGGGGTGTCTGAGTTGAAAGGGAGTTTTACGATTTACCGGGACATGATTGACCAGCCGGTGATTCTGCTCGAGCAGGAGTGGGACCTGCAATGGGCGCAACGGGAGAATCCCGATATCACGTTTGCCACTTCCATCTCACGCACGCGCTAAGCCTAAGAGCGCGTCTAAGCTAAACAACCGGTCAAAAGTAATTGAATGGTCCAATTGGCCACTTTGGTTTGACCTGAACCCCGCCCTCAAGTTAAGAAGCCATTCGTAATGTTCAATCAACTGCAAGACCGTATCCTTCTCGGTATCAAGAAAATCCGAGGGCAACATAAGATTTCAGAGTCCAATATTGACGAAACCCTTCGCGATATTCGTCTGAGTCTTCTTGAAGCCGACGTTAACTTTAAAGTTGTTAAAGGACTTCTTGAGCGGGTGAAAGCTAAAGCCGTCGGCCAAGAGGTGCTGAAGAGTCTGAATCCCGGCCAGCAATTTATTAAGATCTTCCATGACGAATTGGTCACCACGCTCGGGACCAGCGCGGTGGACTTGGATTGCAGGGCAAAGCCCTCAATCATTTTTCTGGTCGGATTGCAGGGCGCGGGCAAGACCACCACGGCGGTGAAGTTGGCTCTCCACATCCGCCAGACGTTGGGAAAAAAACCCGGCTTGGTTCCGGCCGATATCTATCGTCCGGCCGCCATCGATCAGTTGCAGACCCTCGCCAAACAAGTGCAAGTCCCTTGTTTCCCCTCCCAAACATCGCAGCGACCCGCGGACATTGTGTCTGAGGCCAGGGCTTGGGCGGAGAAGGAAATGGTCGAGGTTCTTCTCGTCGATACCGCCGGTCGCTTGCAGGTGGATGAACCGCTGATGCAGGAGCTGAAAGAACTGAAAGAACTTGCTCACCCGCAGGAGATTCTTCTGGTCGCTGACGCCATGCTGGGCCAACAGGCCGTGCAAGTTGCCGAGGGTTTCCACAAGCGCCTGGCCTTGACGGGTTTGGTTCTTACGAAGGTCGACGGTGACGCCCGCGGTGGGGCGGCTCTCAGTATTCGTGAAGTGACCGGCGTGCCGATCAAGTTCTTCGGGGTCGGAGAAAAAGTCGCGGCGCTGGAAGTCTTTCATCCTGATCGCTTGGCCAAACGTATTCTCGACATGGGCGATGTCTTGACCTTGGCGGAAAAGGCCCAGTCCTTGATGGATGAGAAGACGGCGCACGATTCGGCCCGTCGGGTTTTAAGTAAGGAGTTCTCCCTTGATGATTTTTTGGGTCAGATTCAAATGCTCAAGAAGATGGGTGGAATTGAATCCATTTTGAAATTCCTACCTGGCGCCGGGCAGTTGCAAAAGCAAATGCAAGGGATGGCGCCACCCGATCGCGAGCTTAAAAAGATTGAAGCCATCATCCACTCCATGACGATCAGAGAGCGTAAAGATCCGCGGATCCTGAATGCTTCTCGCCGCGAGCGAATCGCAAAGGGCAGTGGAACCCAGGTGCAGGACATCAATAAGCTCGTTCGCCAATTCGACGAAGCCAAAAAAATGATGGGTCAGATGATGAAAATGGCTCGCGGGAAGCTACCTTTTTAACCCAGATTCCGAAGCCGATCTTCGATGACGCCCTGTCGTCCCATCACTCAAGCCTGAGGGGCTCGAAATGAACGGATCTGCAAAGCAAGAGATTTCCAATGGCCCTGTCCATTTCGGGAATCAGAAGGGCCATTTTGTTTGCAATCCTCCTCAACGATCTACTGATAGCGTCGAGCCGCTTGTTATTCTCTTTGTCTTCCCCTTGAGTGGGATCGTTGTCGTCTGAAAAAATTGAATTCTTTTTGGACGGTTTTTTCAGTTTTTCTATTTCTATTAACATTTCCTTGAGCGGTAATGGCATTTTAATTGGAAGACCAGCTGTCACTTGGCGGACACGCTGGTCGAACTGATCACGCAACTTCATCAGAACCAACTTCAAGTCTGCGGGCCGTTCACCAATAAATTTTCCCGCATTCAAGAATCTGAGCGTCGCATCTTGAAAAAAATCTTCCTTTTCCAAACCAGCCTTTATGATACTCCAAAACAAGGGGTCTGAATTCGTGGTCTGGCGGTCTTGGAACATTGGAGCAATTTCTCCAGTATCCAACCCACCGCTGGTCGCCGCCAGTGCTAATGCGAACAGATCGAATGATGAAAGGGGCCCGCGATTAGAGAGTTGTTGGAGTCCTTCCTCCCGCTCACGGGGTTCCATACTTGTTAAAGCGAGTCCCGGCACGAATCGGCTATCAATCACCAAATCATAGGTTGTCTTTTCGCCCGGAGAAGATGATTGACTCAGCTCTTTAGCGATAAAATCAAAAAGTAAGGCTCTATCTTCTGTTCTTGCGGCCTTAACTAAATCCCCGAGTCGTTCATGTTCCTTGTGCATTTCTGTGAAGTCACCGCTCTGACCATAAGCTGATATCGGCAAAAAAATATCGAGCATCGCGGCCACCAGCAACTGAATGACAAGACCTGTCCACAATATCAGAAGAAAGACGTCCTTGATTTTATTGTATTTCAGCAATGCGTGCCCCATCGGCTCATGGCTATTACTCGACATTGGCAAATCCTTTCCCTGGCGGTTGGACTCGTTCGCCAGTGGCGTCTGCGGAGTTGACACCCGTGGCGGCTTCGCCGCCCACGCTGAAGGCACCGACTTGGGCAGTGCCGCCCACGCTGTTTTAGCTATCATAAGTTGTTGCAATAAGTGAGGAATGGTCGTCTTTCACGCACTTGCGCTATGATGAAAAGTCCAAACAACGCTTCGCAACATATTTTGGCGGTAACGGCTCCGGCCACCCCACGCTCGCTCGGATTGATGCTCGAAATGATCATCGAAAGAACGGATGGAATATTTGCTCGGAACCTGAAGCGAGTCTTGCATCGAATTGCCAGGCAAAGCCGGGCTGTGGTTCTTCCGACTTGCTATTATTGCGCAAAACGGCTATCGCTGATCCTCATACTTAACGCGTATTCACCCGTGGCGGCTTCGCCACCCACGCTGTCAGCTAAAGGAGATTAAATGCCGGTCGTCATACGTCTGTCGAGAGTTGGAACGAAACATGCGCCGAAATATCGCATCACGGTTGCGGATTCCCGGCGTTTTGTCAAAAGCAAGTACATCGAGATTTTGGGATATTATAATCCGAGCCCTCGAGGCCAGGAACAAAAAGTGTCGATGGACTTGGCGAAGGCACAGGAATGGATCAAGAAAGGCGCTCAACCTAGCGACCGAGTGAAATCCGTCATGAAATTGGCTGAGCAAAAGGTCTAATTAACAATCTATTAACTGGATAAAAATTTCCTGAGATTGTATCCAAGAGAAGGTACATTTTGAGGAGGAAAATTGGATCACACAAGCCTGAAAGATCTGGTTGAATTTATGGCGAAGTCCCTGGTTGATGAACCGGACGAGGTCGAGGTCAACGAGGTGGTCGGCGAGCAGACAACAGTGGTGGAATTGAAAGTCGCGAAATCAGACCTGGGGAAGGTTATCGGAAAGCAAGGACGCACGGCTCGATCCATGCGGACGATTCTTAATGCCGCCTCAACTAAATTGCAAAAGCGGAGTGTCCTGGAGATCGTCGAATAGTTGAAAGAATAATCTGAAGCCCCTCCTCCGGGGTCATCAAGTAGTTAGATATCTTATTGAAATTCATTGAAGAATGAAGAATTGAAACTGTGGAGGTGCCGAAGGCACCGACTTCGTAAAAAACAAGAGGCTATCGTGAGCCTTCTTATTTGTCTCCTGGACAAGCGGATTCTTTTGTCTTAACTGATGCTAATGCACCTTGTTGGAAAAATCACATTGGCTAAGGGGCTTGGGGGAGAGGTGGTTCTTCGCCTCTTTGGTTCAGCAATGGACTGGCAGGAACGACTGGAGACCCTTTCCCTCGGCTGGGACCAAGACACTCCAAGCGAGAACTTTACAGTCGAACGGTGGGCTTGGCATCGCCAAGGACTCACCGTCAAACTGGCGGGGGTCGCAAATCGAAATCAGGCTGAAGAGTTGCGGGGGCGCTGGGTTTTCGTTCCTGATCAACTGCTGGTGGCCAAACCCGGCGAGGTTTTTTTTCTGAAGGAAATCCTGGGGTTTCGGGTTTTCAATGGCGATCAATTGGTGGGTGCGATCAGTGGTTTTTCCAGCAACGGACCGCAGGACCTCTTGGTTGTGCAGCAGCGTGAAGGAGCGGTGGAGATCCCCTTGGTGAAGGAATTTTTGCGCGAAGTTGATTTCTCCAGTGCCCACATCCTGATGCGCCTGCCGCCGGGCCTGTTGGAGGCTCAGCGATGATTCGTTTTCAAGTCGTTACATCCTTTCCTGAAATGATCGAAGAGTCATTGCGGTGGGGAGTGGTGGGGCAGGCGCAAAAAAAAGGCCTTCTTCAATTGCGAACGGAAAACCCGCGACAGTTCTCGCAAGACTTTCACCAGAGCATTGACGATCGTCCCTTTGGCGGCGGCGACGGCATGGTTTATTTGCCGGATCCATTGGGGCAAACCATCGAAAAGTGCAAAGCGGCGGCGCCCGCGGCGGAAGTCCTTTACCTCTCGCCGCAGGGTCAGAGGCTGGACGACAGCAAGGTGCGGGAGTTGGCTCTGGACAAGGACTTTATTTTGGTGTGCGGGCGCTATGGGGGTATCGATGAGCGAATCATTCGGCGGTGGGTGGACCAGGAGATCTCCATTGGCGATTACGTGTTGAGCGGCGGAGAGTTGGCCGCGGCGGTCTTGATTGATGTTCTGGCGCGCCAATGCCCAGGCGTCCTCGGGCATGCGGACTCGGCGGCCAACGAAAGTTTCCGGGGTCATTATTTGGAGGGTCCCAGTTTCACGCGGCCGCGCATGATCTGGGGGATGACCGTACCCGAAGTTTTGCTTTCAGGTGATCATGCGCGGATTCGGGAATGGAAATATCGGGTATCACAGCTCGTCACGTGGCAGAAGCGAAGAGATCTTTTTGAGGAAGCGATGCGGGAACTCCCGGTCAATGAACGGCGGCGGGAAATGCAACGGCTCTTGCAGTTCTGGCAAAGCCTGAGCGGTCAGGAAAGAGAAGTGCTGGGATTGCAAATCAATCTCGATTTCGATTTTGATTTCAATGGCAATTTCAGTCCGGAGCAAGAGGGGCTGGGATGACCGAGCCAGGAAGGCCGCGGGTGGCGCTGGGCCTGCTTCATTATCCCATTTTCGATCGCGAGCAGAAGATTGTCGCCACCAATATCACCAATTTTGATATCCACGACATCGCACGGGCAGCCACCGTTTACGGTGTCGAAAAGTATTACATCATCCACCCGATGAGAGAACAGTTGATGTTTGTTGATCGCATTCTCGATCACTGGCGAATCGGTACAGGATCCAAGTACAACCCGTTTCGGCGCACGGCCTTAGACAATGTGCAAACGGTTGAGAATCTGCCGCAGGCCCTGGCTGATTTTGGAGAAGACTGCCTCAGGATCGGCACCCATGCCCGTCCAGTCGCGGGAGTTCGAGAGTGGAAACTGACGGAGCTGAGGGCAAGTCTGCGGCTCCGATCCTGCTTTCTTCTCTTTGGCACCGGCTTCGGAATGACGACTGAATACATGCAACAACTCGATGGCGTTTTGGAAAGCATTCGCGGGGCTCCGCCCAAGGACTTTCGCCATCTCAGTGTTCGTTCCGCCGTCAGCATCTACCTTGACCGCCTTCTGGGTCCATGGTAGTCGCATCTTTTCACTCAAAGTGAGGCGGATCA
>PSRN01000294.1 GCA_003176075.1 Bdellovibrio sp. | reverse complement strand
AGCCCCGCGCATCCACCAGCTATCCTGATTGAAATTCAAGTATCGCCCCTCATCCTTCATGCACACTCACAAAACGACGATTCGGAAGGGAGTATGATCCGACTGTGGGGCGGTGGACTTCTAAAGATCCTCTTGGGTTTGCAGGGGGGGACACAAACTTATTCAGTTATGTCGGGCAAAACCCGCACTGTGAATGATATCGTCGCGTCAAGGATTTGTGGCAAAGTATTTTGACCAAACCTCTTTGGGACCCATCGGTGATCCTTGGGTTTTCTATTGCTCTCCGGGCAAGTAGACGTGCCGCGATCAACGGCACAACTGTAGTCTCCTGGGATCTCGTTTCTTTTTATTCGCGCACGTGCGGGCTTGACCGAAGCGTTGCCTGGTCTAATATCAAGTTTTCGACAAAGGGGACCCGATGAGATTTTTCGCCGCTTTTACATCGCCAGCATTTTCAATTATCACCTCTGCGGCAACTTTGGTGATCAAGACTGCCGGGCCAAAATGGACGTCAGTACGACTGCGCTCTAGAAATTCGGGCCGGGGATCGGAGATTCATTTGAAGTTTGTAACTGTCCTCACAATATCCTTTTGGATGGGCGTCGTCACTCACGCTCAAGTTGAGGCGACGACCGATAAAGCATGCCCTGAGCCAGTATCGATCAAGTTCGTTCTGGATCGCACCATCAATCGAAGCAAGATTGGATATACTCAGGGGCTCATTTTCGACGGTGACCGACTGCTCGAAAGCACGGGTCGTTTTCCTGCTTCACCGTCTGTTATCAATTCGATCGAACTGGCAACGGGGAGAGTAAGAAGGCTCACAGATACGCCGGACAACGTTTTTGGAGAAGGACTTGCCAGAATCGATTCAGAAATCTTCCAGCTCTCTAATACCGAGGGCAAAATCTTTGTTTACGACGTCTCCACACTGCGACTTAAGAAAACAATGATCAATAGTTTTTCAAAACGGGGATGGGGACTGACAAAGTTCGATTCTAAAACTTTGCTGGCCAGTGACGGAAGCGAAAATTTATATTTTATCGATGCGGAAACTCTTGCCTTGAGGCGAACCTTGCCTGTCACA
Source organism: Bdellovibrio sp. (assembly GCA_003176075.1). GTDB lineage: Bacteria > Bdellovibrionota > Bdellovibrionia > Bdellovibrionales > Bdellovibrionaceae > PSRN01. The sequence continues at coordinate 8,039 of PSRN01000294.1, read as the reverse complement.
ATGGGCGCATACAGATTACCCGGCCTGAATCATCTTCAAATGGTCGGTGACTCAATTTTCGCGAACCTCCTTGAGAGTCAGTACTTCTCCATTTTGCGAATTGATGGAGGTTCGGGATGCGTCACGGGTCTTTTGGATGTAGCACCCTTGTTGAAAAATCTATCGAAAAGTGACCTCATTGATATTCTGACCGATCCGGAACGAGTCCTCAACGGAATCGCCTATGACCCGAAGACCCGTCAATTCTACGTAACCGGGAAGGCATGGCCGAGGATTTTTGTCATCCGATTGATGAATTAGTGATGGGCAAGCAGGATCGGGTCCTGGTGACTCGCGACCACCCTTTTGAGGTGTGTCATTTCGATGAGGCTTTAAGAACTCATTTTCACTCCTTCTTGCTCATCTAGCTACGAGGCTGTTGATCTTTTGCGTCGGCGGGATTGATTTCCCGCTGAACGCGTCAGCCTTTGCTGGACACACAACCCATCGGGCGGATTTCCCGTCGTCACTTTGCCCCTGTCCAACGTCACGATGCAATTCGCCTGGCAGTTAACTTGCAGATCCATTTGGCTGTTCTGGAGATGGAAATGAAACCAGTCGCGTTCCTTCTTATAGTTGTTACCACGGTTCTTCCTGGCTCCGCGGCGACTTTATTTGTCACCGACTCGGGCCCTTTTGGGGCGAAAACATTGTCGATAGAAATGCAAATGAACAATACGAACAAGTCCTTTTTTTTCGATACGGGAGCACAGTTGACCATGCTGACTAACGATGATTTGACCAGTCAGTTGCCGACCATTGGTTCAGTGGAAAGCCTCGGTGTTCTCGGTACCGCTGTGCCCACTCTACGGAGCTTGCCCACCAAGCACAAATTGTTGACATCGATAATTTTAAAAAAAGCCATCTTCCGCAATTGAGACAATGGTTCGAAGACTCTGATCGGACACTTGGCAAATCGTCACGGGAGGGAGTTCGAAAGCTTCCGTTTGAGGAGCTACTCTTGGTTATTGGTGAAATTTGAACCTTTCGTTCACTTTATCAAGTTAAGGCCGTTTTTTGGCCAAATCTTATCTAAAATTCAGAAAATGCGCTAATATTCTGCCACGGGGTCGAGAGATGGGCACATGTAAGGTCTTGAAAATTGAGACAGAGTCGCGGCAGTACGCCAATCCCAAATTCGCAGCTGCCACACTCCACAGTCAGTATGATCCAACCATTGGGAGATGGACGAGCAAGGATCCGCTGGGGTTTGGGGGAGGGGATACGAATTTGTACGGCTATGTTGCCAATAATCCGATCAACAAGATTGATCCGAGAGGACTTACGGAAAATGATCTGGCGATCGCATTGGCCTGGTTGGCAACAAACCACCCTGAACTTTTTAAGAATGTTAATCCAAGCGTCACGAACTTGCCATTTTTGCCCAGCAGTTCTGACATCGCTGGATTTACCCCTTCATCAAGCAGAATTTTCATAAATATGAACGCGCTAGACCAGGGTTCATGTGAATACTCATCACCCCGTATTGCTCAATATGTTGATACACTTGCACACGAACTTATGCACGCAAACGATATAAAAAATATTGGCTTGCCAGCTTTTCTGCCGACACCAGCGAATTCAAAGAGACATGATGAGATTTATCAAAACTCTATCAACATATGGCAGGAATACCTCAAATCAACAGGTGCACTATGAATGGTAGGCCGCAACAAGCAATATTGATTTCAGTAATTGCCTTCTTGCATTTTTTGAATGCCACCATTCTGCTTTCAGTATCTGGCCCAATCATGCATGATACCCAGAAATTGAAATTTCTCTTCGACGGGAAAGTTGACGATCCGCTTCTTAAAATAGATCAGTTGATTTCACGTCTTCATGAAATTGTTAACAGGTGTACCCTAGTGGCGCTTGCATTGGTTCTGGTATCAGGTCTTTTGATTTTCTCGAAGCAGTCTAACAAAGGATCAAAAATCGTTTTACTGATAATTAATACTGTTTTTGTTATCTTGGTTACACTGAGTTTTATGCAATGAACCTCAAAGCAGGAGTTGCAATGCCAGTCGCCTTTCGCGAAAGACTTTTTTGCTAACAAGCCGCTGGATGCGAACCATCGCGGTACTCGCAACTCGCCAAACATCTGCAGAAGGAACGAAACGACACGAAATAAATCATGGCGTATATTTTACGGATGAATCATATCGATTTAAAGTTCTCAAGTACTGGGAGAGCCTCAATCCTTCAGTCCCTGGATGGTCGTGCGACCTCGACCGGTCGCCTTGGCGATCGCCCGCGGATGTCTTTGACCGGCACACTTCACCTGGTTTGTTTAACTTAGCTTACCGACTTTTACGTGGTTTTCCAGGCAATTTCAGCTTCTCGACATGCTTATCATTTTGCGCTATGCGACTCAACCATTCAGAGACAGAAGTTCGAAAAATGGCTTCCCGATTTTCTTGTGGAATGTCGATGGGTTTTTCGAGCCATTTCGTGACCTCCTAGAGCATTTGAAGGAAAACGAATTTCTTTCGCAGAAGGATATCGCGGGTCTGACCATCATCGACAGACTTGAGCAAATGCTGGCGGAATTTGTGGGTGATCCACAGTTAGTTCAGACATCCAATTCCCTATAAAGGCATATTTACTTTCATCCTTGCCTCGATATAGAAGGGGCAATTCAGTGGTACAAATTAAAGACATTAATACAGAGGCCATGGCTCTCGGCGTCTTTCTGAAGACCTTCTACACTGACTTTTAGTCGGTGTGTAGTTAGGACTTCTAAGGAGCTCGAGCCATGGTTTTCAGGATTTTGACGAGATCTTGATCCGAGTAGCGAGATCCATCTTTCTCGCCCATTGCAATTTGAAGGCAGCCCGTCTTGTCGAAGCGTTTACAGGACCTAACGACCGGAAGCTGATAGCCATCAGTGATTCGAAATCAGTGAACATTCATCACCAGTCAATGCTCAAAAAGCTTGCGATAGCCGACATTCACTTTTCCCCAGCAATCATGGTCGGCATCCGTTAACCCATCGGGACCCACGATCTTCATCGCCCCCGCAGGAAAGCGCTGGTGAGCCGCGAAATGATTATTGGATTCCAAGCTGGCCATTCTCATTCTGCCGGCATTGGCGGCGAGGTGGCTACGGATGGCCGCGGACCTGGTCTGGGGATCCATCAGTCGAAGGCTGCCGTTGCGGTTATAGGCGCCTCCAGGGTCGGCGGCGTATCCAGTGCCAGTTCTGGATGAAGCAATTTGGGAAGAATCTCCCTTGGGCGCGTAGGTTCCTCGATTCACCCGAGGTTTGGCCCCATTGGGACCCGCGTAAGCTTCGTGGGCTTGCTCGGGCCCTGCAGCGCCGGCATTGCCTCCGCCATAGTAGCCGCCGCTTCCACCCCGGCCCGTGTTGAGCTCTCTGATCTTTGAAGGCTGGTAAGCGCCGAGTGAGGCGTCAGCGAAGCGCTTCGGATCGTTTGCGGATGGGGCGGCGGGAGAATTTGATCCATCAGCGGTTTGTGTTTTGGCATTGGGGTCATCCGCCATTTGCGTTGGGAGGCGGTCGGGATTTTGTTGTTTCGTGCAATTGGGAGAATTTTGGTAAACGGCGCAGTTGTCGGAGCTCGACGAGGGAGCATTGGTGGCCGCTGCGGCTGGATTTGTGGGCTGGGTGTTGTTGTTACCAAGACCCAGCATGTTTTTAAGGCTATCAAGAATACCACCACCAGAGCCATTGCTGGCGGACTTGGTGGGGGAGCCACTTCCGCTCGGGGAATCGTTCTTTGCGGAGCTTGGGCCTCCGCCCCCGCCACCGTCGCTTGGTTTGGCGCTTCTGGATTTTCCTTCAGTTCCTGGATCCTTGTCTGTCGTGTCGGGCTTGCCTGGCGGCTTGTCATCTAAGCTGGTCGGTTGGTCAGGGGCAAGGGTCGTCATACCCCGCGATTGCGGCTGAGGGCTGGAACCATCGGGATTCGTGGAGGGCGCGACATATACGCCAGATGGGTCAGTTGCCACAATCTTCGCAGACTGAGCGGCGTCTGGTGAAATCGATTGGGTTAGTGGACTCGGACCGTAAACAGCCGCGTTTATCGCGTCAGCCTGGATTTTATATTGACTGAATTCTTGACGCTGCTGCTGCAAGGTTGAGATTTCATTATTTAGTCCCTCCCTTTGTGCGTCTAGATTTGAAATCTCGGACTCCATCTGACTCACTGAACTTTCGAGATCCGCTTTCTCCTTCTCCTGCTGATCGCACCTACCAAAACAATATTTTGCAGCCTGGGTGGCCGCTTCCAAATAAGGCTTGGTGGCTGCTATCCTGGCTTTTAGATCCTCCTGTTGTGCTTGGGCGGCCCGATCGGACTCCTGAAGGTCGCTCACATGCCGATCACTGTCCTGACTTGCCTTTTCCGCAGCTTGATTAATTGCACTCAGGCTGCTGTATCCACTCGTTGTCATTGAAGTCTGAGCATCGGCGGCGGCAGCTTTGCCAGTCGCTGTCTCGGCATTCGCCCGGTTCGTCAGGCTTTGCACTTTTTCACGTGCCTGTAGCGTTACTCGGTTGGCCTCGGCTCCAGTGAGTACGGGCTGTACAGCCAGAGCATGATTCGCGTTCAACAAAACTGCAAGAAAGGTTCCCGTCACAGCTGGATATGCGAATTTCATGAACTTCTCCCCGAGTTTTCAAAATAACACGAAGAGGCGCCTCGATTCGAGCCTTTGAAGTAAACGCCCCTCCAGATCCTTAGAACTGTATTAATTTGAGACTATAATAGAGATTTACCTGTTTTGATTACTGGTCGATTGCATCCAACCCACCTTTGCAAGCTCGTTCGAATGAATCGCTCATGCCTAGGTAGTGTCCATATCCGTTGATAATCGCAATGTTGCCATTGCCTTTGATTGCCTGAACGGCCATAAAATTGTTCCGGGGCGGACCCAGTTCGAGCCACTTCCGCATCTTTGGCAGATAAAATTCAAGTGTGCGCTTCACCTCTGAACTTGTTTCAGTTTCTATGATTTTCCGCATGTCACCCTCTTTAGAAATCCCGCGACTGTGATCCGAAAAAAATTGATCATAGAGTGCCAATGCTGCTGGCGATATTCTACTCTCGTCAAATCCTTTCACTTCTTCTCGAAGTTTCACCTCCACTTTCCGTATATCCAATCGAACCAGGCCTTCCAAGATCACATCAGGTTTTTCTCTTTTAAAAGAATGACCAACTCCAGGCGTAATTAAATATAGATCCTTCGCGGTTTTGGCGATGTCCGGACAGGTCTTTATGACTTGGTCCAATTGATCAGAGGTGATCCTCTCCTTTTCATAATTTTTTACTTCGATCTGCGCTAACTCGACACCAATTCTTTTGAAATCATGTTTCTTATCCGCCGCACGCAGATCATCAAGAATATGTCTATTCGATTCCACTTCGTCCGAACGACCAATGCGGGCCGATAAAAAAGCCGGCTCTATCTCTTGGCAGTCTTTTCTTTGAATTTTTCCGTTCCTTCGAATTATTTTCGTAGCAGTCTCGTAAGCATCCAAAATTGGTTTGAGGGGCTTTCCGGGATGATTTCTGGCAAGAATGAAAATGACGTTGTTGATGTCCTTATTTTCGCCCTCTTCCTCATAGGTATAGGTGGTCTCAATCTCATAGTCTGCACTGTTATCCTCATGAGGGGTTTTCACCGGTTGGGTACAATCAAGCTCCTCTCTTGACCATGAAGCGGAAGGACTGAATACGACGTATGAAACAGTCACCAAGCAATGAACCAACGATAATCGTTTGATTGTCAGATTGGCAAAATGCTGAGTGATTCGTTTGGTTGTCATTGCCCTCTCCTGAAGCTGAAGGAAGTCTTTGTTCTGGGAATCAATTCTTAAGTTGAGAGGTGGGAAAACACAAGAAGGTGAGGAAAATCGAAATTTTCCCAAGGAACTTTTTTCGAAAACGACAAGGAGTTCGCCGTCAATTTACTTTTCAATCCCGATCGCGGCGTGAGTCAAATCAAGTTTGAATTGAAGCCACGCTAAAGCTAACTTTGAATCCAAGTTGAAGGGAAGTAGCAAGATAAGCTAAAGGATGCATTTCTTTCAGGGTCTGTAAACTCTTTGGTCAGTCACGACCCTCTTTCTTTTTTTTGTTGAAGCTCCATTTGCCATTAGGATTTGCAATAGAGCCATTGGAGTTTCGATGACTCAAATGCGAGAGAGCTTACACCCAGTAAATGCATCCAGCATTTTTGCTGACGACTCCTCGCGCATCCTGCGCTCGCCCTTCGGGTGCGAGTCGTCCAGCCCATCGGAATTGCTGGAGATGCAGAGGTTTTTTGTTCAGGCGGTAACAAGCCACCTGATTCTTCATCACTGAGAAGAATTAAGGCGTGGCGCTGTTAAGCCGAGCAGAATCTTCGTCTAGAAAAAGGGTATTTATTTGGCCGCCTGAACAAAAAACCGATCATAACAAAGTCTTATCGAAAAATGGATCCCGATTAACTTATCCACATTTCTCCCACTGAAAATAGAAAGATCCCAGTCACGAAAAATTCAATCGCGGAACCATTGACCTGGTCTCCAAAACTTCTGTGAACTCCCACCGAAGTTGCTGGCAACTCCAATCGCGAACAGTGCGAACAGCGAATCGATATTTGCCTCACCGAGACCCAAGATCTTCTCAATTCTGAATTCCCCACTGGCAATTTTCAAAAAAGAATGCCAAGACCCACTAGTTCTGTAGTGAGAAAACTCAGTGTTTCAGTTTCGATGACCAAGTCTCAGAATGGGGATGCCAAACCGGGACTTGAGATGATTTGACGTAGAATTAACCAACCGGGAATCCGACTTCTCCCATATAATAGTGAATAAAGTTGGAGGCCGTTGATGAAGTATAAACGTGGATTTCCTGAATCTGCTCAGCTTGTGGTTGTCGACGATGAGGATCAGAACCTATATTTATTCAAGGATCATTTTGGCGATCATTTCAACCTGAAGTTGTTTCAAAATCCCTCTAAGGCGAGCCAACATGTACGCGAAAATCCAAAAGTACTTTTGGTTGTAACTGATCAGTCAATGCCGGAGGTGAAAGGACAGGATCTCGCTGAACGGGTGAAGTCCGAACGGGCCTATCTGAACTGCATCATGGTGACAGCCAATCCAGAAAACGACAAAAACCTCATGTATTCGAGTTTGCGACATAAATTCTTCTTTGATTTCTTGCAAAAGCCGATTGATTTTGAAAACCGCCATGCGGAATTGCTCGATCTCTTTGAACAGGCCATGGTTGGCTCCTTCAAAGCGTTCAAGAACACAAGATACACGGAAGCATCAGAAGCATTTACCGCCACTCCAATCACCATGCAAGAGCACGACCATATAAAAAAGCTTGTGAGTGCCAATTTTTCAAAGGAGCTAAAGCTAGAGGCTGGTCTGTCTGAAGTAACAATCCTAAAGAGAGTCGATGGGATCTTTGTTGAGATTGCGTCACTTGAAAAGCATGAAAACGGGAGCTGGATGATCGGGATTGAAGAGCATCTAAGTCATCGCTTAATTAATTCTTCTGAGTCCGTGAGAGCTATGATCACTCGGCGTGAACTTGGCGATGTCTTTAATGCGGTGTTAAATTCAAAAGAGTTTGAGAACCAAAAAAAGGCACTCGTCGCTTAAGACACTCTCAGAAATTTGACAGCAAAGGTTGTCCCTTTGCCTGGCTGGGACTCTACACTAATCGAACCCCTGTGATTTTTGATTATTTCCATCGATATTGAAAGCCCCAGGCCGGTGCCTTTGCCCGGCGCCTTTGTCGTGAAAAATGGGTCGAAAATCTTTTCCACTATGTTAAGCGCCATGCCTGGGCCGGTGTCGCTTATCTCAACGATGTCAAAATCCGTGGAGCGAAGGCATTTTATTTCAATCGCTCCATCGGTGCCAATTGCATCGATGGCATTCTTCATAAGGTTCAAAATAACCTGAGATATATAGGTGGCTATAAATTCGGTCACATAAATCATAAAAATGAGCCGACTTGATTTCTGATGTTCGACGG
>PSRN01000278.1 GCA_003176075.1 Bdellovibrio sp. | reverse complement strand
CGTCCAATAATAAGTTTTCTTTCTTGGCTTGGTCTTTTGCGACAGCTCTTCGTTGCTCCTCCTCAATTTAGCCCTGCTAAACTTTCGTCGTCGCGCCTCGATCTGTCCCAAAATACGCTGCGCCAAAAAGGAAAACGTATTATTGGACGGGCCCTAACCTTGTTCCTTCTTTCGGGCCTCGCGGTGAAGGCGGCCCCTCCGGTCGATTCAAATCTCCCCGGCGAAACGGAGGAAAGCTCCCAGTCGCCGGCCCCCGCCCAAGGCAAAAAGAAAGTGGCCACGCTCAGTAAAAATAAAAAAAGCGTGGGCGGCAAAGCCGCCACGGGTAACAAGCCTCGTTCGTTGTCCTCGGGTGAGCCTTCGGGGCAGCCTGACCCTCCCGCCTCTTTTCCGACGATCGCGAAAGTCGTCGTGGAAGGGAACCGAAAGATCGAGCTGGATGCGATTCTTGCTCACATGAAACTCCAGGCGGGAAGGCTGCTCGATCCAGCGCAGGTGAGGGAAGACATTCAGTCCCTGTTCAAGACGGGATATTTTTATGACATTCAAGTTTATAAGGAAGGGCCAGCTGACGCGCCCACCCTCTTGGTGCAGGTTGTGGAAAAACCTTCCGTCGCGGAGGTCATTTTTGATGGCAACAGCGAAGTCAAAGCCGACGAGTTGAAAGACGCCGCCGGTCTCAAGAGTTTTGAGATTCTCAATATGACCAAGGTTCGCGATGCGGTGGAAAAGATCCAAAAGCTTTATGAGGACAAAGGTTATTTCCTGGCCAAAGCCGAGCCGATTGTCCAAGATATCAAAGCCGGGGAAACAGTGAAGCTGACCTTCAAAATCACTGAAAACGAGAAGGTCAAAGTGAAGAAGATCACAATTTTGGGGAACCACAAATTAAAGGACGGTTATTTGAAAGGCCGCCTGGCCACCACCGAAGGAGGGTTCTTTTCCTTTATGAGTGGTTCAGGGTCCTATAAACAAGACGCCTTTGACCGCGACATGCAGATTCTGCGGATACTTTATTTTAACGAAGGTTATATTCAAGTGAAGATTGACCGGCCGCAGGTCTATGTGACGCCCGACAAGAAAAGCATCTACATCACCATCCGGGTCGAGGAGGGCGAACAGTATTACGTCGGGGAAATTGATTTCTCTGGCGACCTTCTGTTCCCTCGCCAGGAGCTGGCCGACGCGATTGAAATCAACAAGCGCGAGGTTTTTTCTTGGGAGGTCTTGCAAAAGGATCTTTCGATTTTGCAGGCGAAGTACGGGGACCTCGGCTACGCTTTTGCCAACGTCATTCCGCGCAACCATGTCAATGAAAAAGAACGCAAAATGGACGTGACCTTTGAATTCGACAAGGGCAACAAAGTTTATTTCGGCGAGTTCAACGTGATCGGAAACTCAAAAACGCGGGACAAGGTGGTTCGGCGAGAGCTCAAAATTCGCGAGGGCGAGCTTTACAATGAAACGCGAAAACGGGAATCCCAGGAGAACGTGCAGCGGCTGGGATTTTTTGAAGACGTGAATTTCAAGACATCGACGCCCCCCGAACACCCCGATCTATTGAACATCGACATTTCAGTGAAGGAACGAAACACCGGCAGCATCCAGTTGGGGGCGGGTTATGGCAGCGCCACCGCTTTCACTCTCACCGGGCAGATCAATCAGGCCAACTTTCTTGGCAAGGGGCAAAAGCTCAGCGCGGGCGTGAACATTTCGAACATTGCCTCCCTTTACAATTTGAATTTCACTGATTCTTATTTCATGGATACCGAGTGGACGCTGGGTTTTGATGCCTACAAATCACAGACCAATCGAAACTATTACATCGAAAACAAGCTCGGTGGCGCCTTCCGCTTCGGCCATCCGCTGGGCGAATACCTTTTCGGAACCGTTCGTTACCGGTTGGACCGGGCTGATTTCAGCACGATTTCGGATTTGAATGGCGTTTTGATCACCGACCCCACTCTTTTTCCATTGAGTTCGATTTCTGGAATTACCAGTTCAATCACTGGAATTCTGGAGTACGACCGCCGTAACGACCGCATCAATACGAGCAAGGGATTTTACGCTTCAGCCTCGCTGGAATACGCCGGCATTGGCGGTGACATTCAATACACCAAAGGTGTCACCACGGCCCGTTACTTCAGTAAACTATTTTGGGAATTGGTGTGGCGAAATAATCTTTCATATTCGTTTATCACTTCTCACAATTCCACTGATCCCCCGTTCAATGAATTGTTCCTTCTGGGGGGACCTTACAGCTTGCGGGGTTATGACTGGTTCCGCATTGGCCGGACCCAGTACTCAAGCTTTACTTATGACTACTGGCGGGCACAAGGAAAGTCCTACGACGATGCGACTCGGCTCGCCTATCTCTCTTACGGCGGCCGGCAGCAAGTACTCTATCAAACGGAATTTGAATTTCCGCTGATTGCCGAAGCGGGTATCAAGGGCGTCTTGTTTTACGATGTGGGCGAGGCGGAAGACGTGATCACCTCGGATGCGTTTTATTCCGACATCGGTTTTGGCTTTCGTTGGATCTCACCCATCGGCCCCCTGCGGTTTGAGTGGGGCTTTCCCTTGCGACCGACCGATCTTTCCCCCCGTCCCGCGGTGTTTGAGTTTTCAATTGGAAATCCATTTTAAGAAGGAGGATTTGGTATGATTGCAAAAATAGTCCTGTTGCCGATTCTTTCATTGGCTGGCTTGGCAAGCCAACCGGACAAAATCGGCTATATCGATTTGCAGAAGGCCGTTCCAGCGACGACCGCGGGCAAGAAGGCCAAGGAGGTCATGGACGCCGAGTTTAAGAAACGCAAGGAATCACTCGACAAGAAAAAAGCCGACATTGAAAAAATGGGCCAGGACCTGGAAAAAAAGAAGTCCGTTCTTTCGGAAGAGGTGCTGAATCGAAAAAATATGGAACTCAACGATGAGATGATGAAGTTCCAGAAGGTGGTCAATGACAATCAAGTGGAGCTGCAGAAGAAAGAAAAAGAAGTGTTGGAGCCCATTTTCGAAAAAATGAAAAAGGTCATTGAAAAGGTCGCCAACGAGAAAGGGTTTACCTTTGTCATCGAAAAACAGGCGCAAAATGTTTTGTTCGCCCGCAAAGAGAACGATTTGACCGATGACATCGTGAAGGCGTTTGAAAAGGAAAAATAATGGGAGTTCATCCAACCACCGTCATACAGGGGGAAATTGACATTGCGGATGACGTGGAAATTGGTCCCTATTGCCTGATTCAGGGAAATGTGAAGATCGGCAAGGGCAACTTTGTGGAGGGTCACGTCACGCTGGGCTCGCGTTATGGGGTGCTGGAAATCGGCGAGAATAATAAATTTGCCCCAGGGGCGGTGATTGGCGGTCCTCCTCAGGACGTCAATTATCGGGCCGAACCGACGCGACTTAAAATTGGCAACAATAACGTCTTTCGTGAATTCTCGACCGTGAATATCGCGACCGCCAAGGCGGATCGTGAAACGACCATCGGCGACGGAAATTACTTGATGGCCTACACCCACGTGGGTCACGACTGCAAGTTGGGAAATCATATCGTCATTGCCAATGACACGCATTTGGGCGGGCACACGATCATCGAGGACAATGTGGTGATTGGTGGCGTGTGCGCCTTCAATCAATTTATTCGTGTCGGCAAGTCGGCCTTTATTGCCGGTAGCAGTGCGGTGAACAAAGATATTCTGCCGTTTTCGCGGGCGCAGGGGAATTACGCCGTTTCACGCGCCACCAACAAGATCGGCTTGCAGCGAAAGGGTTATTCGCAGGAAGAAATCGACGAGATTCATCGAGCCATCCGAATCATTCTGATGGGGACGGACACGGTGGAAGAAGCGCTGCAAAGAATACGCAAGGAGTGCGCTCCCGGACCCAATATTGATTATTTGACCAGTTTCATTCGCGACTCCAAACGAGGGATCGCCAAGTAAGGACTTGCGCAGCGGAGGAAAAATGATTCGAACGGCTGTGGTCGGGGTCGGGTACCTGGGTCGTTTCCACGCCCAAAAACACAAATTGCTGGCAGACTGCGGAGCCGCCAAGGGCGGCGACCCGAACGAAGATATTCAATTCGCCGGTGTTTTTGACGCGAATGCGGAGCGGGCGAGTGAAGTGGCGCAAGAACTTGGGGTGCCCGTCCTTTCGACTTTGCAAGAGGTTGCGAGCAAGGCTGACGCGGTGACGGTGGCGTCGACCACCTCCACTCATTTCGAAGTGGCGAAGTTTTTCCTCAAGCAAAAGAAACACGTCAATCTTGAAAAGCCCATGACCGCGACGGAAGGTGAGGCGCGGGAACTGCTTCAGATCGCCCGCGATCAATCAGTGCTGCTCAGCGTGGGACACAGCGAGCGGTTCAATCCTTGCTTTCGTGAACTGCGGCAGCGCTTTGAGCGGCCTCAGTTTGTGGAATTGCGAAGGCATGCTCCCTTTCGCAGGCGGGGAAGTGATGTGAGCGTGGTGTTGGATCTTATGGTCCATGATTTGGACATGGTTCTGAATTGGTGTGACTGGCGTGACGCCATTGTCATCCGATCAGCCATGGGGGGTAGGACACACTCCGAGACGCTGGACTGGGCCGAATGTGTTCTTTCAGCGGGGCCGCAGTCCTTTCATATTTCGGTGAGTCGGGTCGCTCCGCAAATGCTGCGCACCTTCCGCGGCTTTCAGGGGTCGTGGTCTTTCGCGGCTGATTTTCAGACCAACGAGGTGACGGCGGATGAATGGCGCGCCGGCGGGGAAACGCCAATCAATAAGGAACAACATCGGCTCGACAAGGCCGACCATCTTCTCTTGGAGACTGAGGCATTCCTGCGAGCCGTGCGAGGCCAGGCTCCCCTTGAAATTCCTGGCGAACAGGGACTGCGTGTCTTGGAAATGGCTTTCGCCGTTGAACGTCTGGCGGACCGATCCTCATGAAAGTGCAGGTTCTTTTTTCATGAAAGTTCAGGTTCTTATCGTGGCCGCGGAGGCCTCTTCAGGATTATTCGCGCAACGACTCCTCGAGTATTGGCAAGCGCAGGGAAAGGATCTTCAGGCCTTTGGCGTTGGAACCGAGGCGATGGAGAAGATCGGTTTTGATCGACTCGGCAAATCAGAGGACATGGCGGTGGTTGGCGCGGCCGAGATCCTGGAGCACTTCTCACATTTGAAGGCTGTCTTTAACCGCTTGGTGGAGGAGGCGGCGAGACGCCAACCCCGCTTGGCCATTGTCATGGATTATCCGGAATTCAATTTGATGCTTGCCAAAAAACTGGATCAATTGGGGATTCCCGTGGTTTATTATGTGAGCCCCCAGGTCTGGGCCTGGCGCCGCGGGCGGGTTCAAACGATCAAGAAATACTGCCGCAAAGTCCTTTTGTTATTTCCCTTTGAGATCCCTTTTTATGAATCAAAAGGTGTGCCTTATGAATTCGTTGGACACCCCATCTTGGATGAACTTTCGCAGGAATATTTCGACGAGGCGTCCGTGCGCCTGCACCGGCGCCGCTATGGAATCGCCGACGATGAACGGGTCGTGGGGCTGATGCCGGGAAGCCGAAAGGGGGAAATCCGCCAGCATCTTCAGATTCAGCTGGCGGTGGCCCGTCAATTGGTGGCCAAAGACGGCAAAATTCGAATTCTCCTGATGGTGGCCCCCAGCCTCGGCACTGAATTTATCCAGAGCCAGCTGGGAGAAATCAATTTTCCGCTGGTTTTGATTAAGGATGAGCCGTTTGCGATGATCAGCCTGGCGGACTTTGTGCTGGTGGCTTCCGGCACGGCGACCCTGATGGTGGGGCTTCTCGAAAAGCCGATGGTCATCATGTACAAGATGAAAGTCCTCACCGGTTGGTTCGCGCGGCTGGTGGTGCGGGGAGTCCGGTTCTTTGGCATAGTCAATCTCATCCTGGGGCGTGAAGTTGTGCCAGAACGATGGCAAAGCGGAGCCAATCCGCGGGAACTTTCTGATTTGATGTGGCGATATTTCGATGATCCTCTGCACGCGGTAACGATCCGCCAGGAGCTGAGGCAACTGAAAACCAGGTTGGGTGAAAAGGGCGCAACCGCCCGCGTCGCCAAAGTCCTTGAGGAGTTTCTGCGATGAAAAACGCGAATGCAGTACTCTCCATGCTTTGGAAAGCCGGCGTGGCCGTCAAGAATTGGTCTTACGACTATCATCTTCTGGACCAGGTGGAAATTCCGTGCCGGATCATCAGCATCGGGAACCTGACGGTCGGTGGAACCGGCAAGACGCCGGTGACTGAATTTCTTTATCGTCACCTGGTGGAGCGTTTTCCCCGCATCGCCATTGTCAGCCGCAACTACAAGGCGATGATCCGGACGGTGGCTCGCGTGGATCTCCATCATCCCAACGCCGCCTTGTTTTTCGGCGATGAACCGACCTGGCTGGCTCAGCGCTGTCCGCGCGCCCAGGTCTTCGTGGGTCCGCGCAAGTACGAAACGGCCGTTTACGCCTATGAACAGTTTCGGCCTGATTTGATTCTTGTCGACGATGGTTTCCAGCATCGGGCCCTGCGGCGAAATCTGGATATCGTCCTTTGGGACGCCACTTCGGAGAGTGAGACTTTGCTGCCGGGCGGCCGACTGCGCGAGGATTTTTCGAGTCTCGATCGGGCCGACTGGATTGTTCTGACCAAAGCCAATTGGACAAGCCCTGAGCGACTCAATGAGTGGCGAGCAAAGTTTCAGGGGCATCGCCTGGTTGAAATGAATTTTCACTTGCAAGTGCCGCTGCAGGTGCCGCCACAAGTGCCACAACAGATGCCGCCACAGACAACACTGTCACCCGACCGCCCCCTGGCCGCTTTCGCGGGGCTGGCGCGGCCGGACCTTTTCCGATCCCAGTTGGAAAAATCCTTGGGCAGATCACTTGATCGGTTCTTTCCTTATCCCGATCATTTTGATTATCCTGTGACTGTGCTGAAGGAGTTGACGGAATGGCTCGGCAAGAATCCCGCCGGCGAAATCTTCACAACCGAAAAGGATGCGGTCAAGCTGTCGAATTGGACGGTGGAAAACAAAAGGGTTCATGTCGTACCCTTGACGCTTGAAGGGGGACAGGGGACTGCCGAATTTCTCGCTGAACTGAATCATGTGGTTTTTTAAAGCACTGGCTTACATTGTGATTGGCTTGCCCTTCTCTTGGCGCTGGGGGTTGGCGCGGGGTTTGACTTTCCTGTGGTGGGATGTTTTTCGTTTCCGACGCTTCACCCTTTATCGTAACGTAACGATTGTTTTCCCCCAGGACAGCCATGACGAGCGAATCCGTTTGATCCGGCAGGGGCTCACGCACTTGGGTTATACCACTTTGGAAGTGCTGACGATCCCGGCGATCTCCGAATCCTGGGTCGATCGGAATGTGGTATTTGAGGGCGGCGAGAATTACGAAAGGGCCCGCGCCCTGAATAAGGGAATTCTTTTTCTCAGCCTTCACCTGGCCAACGGTGATTTGGGAGCCACCGCGCTTTCACTCAAGGGCCACCCCTTTCATCTCATTTCCAAGCGCTTTCGCGTCGGTTTCTTAAATCGAATTTGGTGGAAAATGCGGGAAGAAAAGGGGACTCACTTTATCGACGCCCACGCCTCGGAAAATGCCTTTGCCATTTTAAAAGCTTTGCGCTCAAAGCAGGAGGTTTGCTTCGTGTTGGATCAGTTCATGGGACGACCCTTTGGGCTGGAAACAACCTTTTTTGGGCGCCCCACCGGGACGGCCTATGGGCTTGCCCTCTTTGCTGCCAAGACTCACGCTCCAGTGGTGCCCACTTACACGTATCGCGGCACTGATCTGAAGACCCATGTGGTCTTTGCTCCGCCCGTTGAATTCGAGGAAGTTGCAGACAAAGATTTACAAATGAAACGAATGACTCAAAAATATAACGGCGTTCTCGAAGATATTATTCGAACCCATCCGGAACAATGGATGTGGGTGCATCGGCGCTGGAAAAAATGGGAATAGGCGCAAGCGTGGGCGGCAAGGCCGCCACGGGTGCACGTGGGGGTGAGCAAAGGTGGAAGTCAGCCGGGAAGTCAGCCGCGCTCTGTCTCCTGTCGAGGGAGTGCTTTCGCGAGTCCTTTTGGGACTTCTTTTTTTTGTCCTTTCGGGTTGCAGCGCCAAGTATTTGAAGTATGAAAAGGCCGAGGAGCTTAAGAAAATTGACGAGTTTGATCAGAAGGTCAAAATCGTCATGCCGGATGAAGACAACGACAACGACAAAGGCAACGGCGGCAACGGCAAAGGCGGGGAAAAAGAAAAATCAAATGACAAGGAGAATGTCCAGGCGAATGAGCATGTGAATGACCATGTGAAAGAGAATTTGGGGAGTCTCGCGGTCGCCACCCCGGCGGTCCCAGGTCCCCCGGATGTTGCGGGTTCAAATGGTGCTCCGGCTGGGGCCGAAATTCCCCGCGGGCGAACCAAGGAAAAGACCGAAGATGCGAAGAAAAAGAAGCGGCGCAAGGGTAAAGTCGTTGAAAGCGTGGGCGGGGAAGCCGCCA
>PSRN01000162.1 GCA_003176075.1 Bdellovibrio sp. | reverse complement strand
ATGTCTTGACTGGATGACACCTTACGAGTTCATGATGGAGGAAAAGTTGCGCTGAGAAATTGCAGTCAGGAAATATTTTTCGTCTCTCCGTCAAACGGGGAGACCGGTTTGAGTGGCCCCGGACCTGGTCCATCGCATGGAATGATCAGGATGTCCCGCCGGCAGGAAGGACACGGGACTCATTGACTGGCTTTAGTGAAGTGGATCTGCAAACCGAAGAGGTTTGGGGGGGAGGGCAGCCGTCAGCTTTGGCGCCCGCCTTGGCGCCCGCCTTGCCGGCCGGTTGGCGGGTCAACAGCCCTGAGGTGGAAGTTCTGGTTCACCGCTCACCCTATTACCTGGAGTGGTTCTGGCAAGGAAAGCGGGTGTTGGCCGAGCGCCCGACGGGAGCTCTGGCCTGGTTGCCGCGCGGTGAACGTTTCTGGCATTTTCACGGCATGGCCGCCGATGCCCAATTCTTTGGCCTCGGTGAAAAGACCGGGGGCCTCGACAAGCGCGGAATGAAGTTTGAAATGCGCAACGTCGATGCCATGGGCTACGACGCTGAAAAAACCGATCCTCTTTACAAGCATTTCCCCTTTTATATTTACCGCAGTCAGAATTTTTCGACGGGCGTCTTTTACGATAATTTTTCGACTTCCACTTTTGATTTCGGGCGGGAAATCGACAACTATCACCCCGCATTTTTTTCTTACATGTGCGAGGCGGGTGATTTGGACTGCTATTTTATTTTTGCCTCTTCCGTTCGCGAGGTGAGCCAGCAATTCACTCGCCTGACCGGACGGCCGTTTCTGGCGCCGAAGTGGTCGCTGGGCTATTCCGGTTCCAGCATGGCCTATACGGAGCCAGCGAATGCAGCGGCCAAATTGAGCGGTTTCTTACAGGATCTCCGTCAGCACCGCATCCCTTGCGAGTCCTTTCATCTTTCGAGCGGTTACACGTCCATGGGCAAACGCCGCTATGTCTTTCATTGGAACCGCGATAAATTTCCCGATCCGGCGGCGCTGGTCGGGCAGTTCCGGACAGCCGGCCTGCGGCTGATTCCCAATATCAAGCCGGCTTTTTTACTCGATCATCCGCTTTATCAAAAAGCTGAAACCGAGGGACTCTTTGTGAAAGAGTCAGAGCAAGGCCAACCAGAGAGGTCTTTCTTTTGGGATGGCGAAGGATCGCACCTTGATTTTTCCAATCCCCGCGCCCGCGCGTTCTGGCAAAGCCACATCCAGGAGCAGCTCTTAAAATTTGGTATTGATGCTCTTTGGAATGACAACAATGAATATGAGATCTGGGACGACGAAGCTCTTTGCCATGGCGAAGGCGAGCCCTGGCCCATCAAATGGGGTCGACCCATCCAGACTTTACTGATGGCGATCAGTTCACGGGCGGCTTTGGCGCAAGCTCGGCCGGATGAGCGGGCTTTCGTCGTCTCACGCAGTGGAATGCCTGGACTGCAACGATATGCCCAAACTTGGTCGGGTGACAACTTCAGCGCTTGGCCGACCCTGAGGTACAATCTGGCGATGGCCCTGAATCTGTCGCTTTCAGGTGTCGCCAACACCGGCCATGATATTGGCGGATTTGCGGGTCCCAAGCCCGAGCCTGAACTTTTTCTGCGATGGATTCAACACGGGATTTTTTATCCCCGTTTTGTGATTCACTCCTGGAAAGAGGGCGGTGTGGCCAACGAGCCTTGGATGTATCCGGAGATCCTGCCGCAAATTCGCGCCGCCTTCAGGTTGCGCGAAAGTTTGCGGCCTTACTTTTACCAGCTACTCAGACAAACCCATCAAGACTTCGTGCCTTTTTTGCGACCGCTTTTTTATGATTTCGAGGACGATCCGAAAACTTTCGCGGTGACTGGTCAATTCATGGTCGGACCCAATCTCCTGGTGGCCAACGTTTTGGATCCGGGAATTGATGTCTTGCGAGTATACCTGCCGCGCAATAAGGAGGGCTGGTTTAATTTCCATACGCAGCAGTGGCATGCCGGAGGGGGTTTTCTGGAAGTGCCGGTGAATTTGGAAAGCATTCCTATGTTCGTTCGCGGGAATTCTTTTCTTCCCATTGCTTTGCCGGTGGACAATAGCAAGTCTTTAGAGTTTCGCATCTATCCTTCGAAAGCTTGCCGTGAGGACTTCCGCTTCTGTTTTGAGGACGACGACGGACTGAGCTGGCCGGTGAAGCACGAGCTTCGTATTGAGGGGCAGCTCTCGTATCAGCGGGGGGATGAGAAGGCGAGCCTTTGCCTGCGACAGACGGGTAGCTATCGGCCCCCCTACCAAGAGATCGTTATTGGCGGAGTGGCCGTGAGCGTGGGCGGCGGAGCCGCTATTACAGTTAAAATTTAAATATCCTTGAATTCCCTTTCGTTTTTGCCGTCGTTTTTCCAGTCGTCATGGTTGTTTTACAGTCGTCATGGTTTCTTTACCAGATGGAAAATGCGTCGACGGGAAATGCGCAATAGTATCGCGTGTGCTTGGTCCTCATCTTGCAAAGTGCAAAGACAGTTTCTGCGGGAGAAAATTTTGCGTTTGCCCCTCATGCGTATGATCAGACATTTTAGCCGTCTCAATTTGAGAAAATTACACCCGTGGCGTCTGCGGAGGTGCCAAGGGCACCGACTTGGGCAGGGCCGCCCACCCTTCGTGTTTGTTTTTGCCCTTGGTCTTCTTGCTTTGTCATTTTGGTTGATGTTCCATACCTTCTATATCCTCGATGGCCAGCTGATGATCAGTGAAAAAATCTGGAGCGATTACGGAGCTCATATTCCCCTCATCCGATCATTTTCTTTTGGTAAAAATTGGCCGCCAGAATATCCCATTTATCCCGGTCCACCGATTCAATACCACTTCTTGTTTTATTATTTTGTCGCTTTGATGGAAAAGTCCGGCTGGCCGCTTGATTTGAGTTTGAACTTCCTCAGCGGACTTGGCTTTTTTGCCATGGTTTTTGGTCTTTATGTTTTGGGAACTTCTCTTTACTCGGATCGACGGGTTGGTTTTCTCGCCGTCATTTTCTTTTTGCTGAATGGCTCGTTGGCCTTTTTCAGCTATTTTCAAAAGCATCCGATCCGCTGGCAAAGTTTCGGCGCGGATTTTCGTGACTTGCTCCACCGTTCGGACTTCACCGCGATGGGACCGTGGGACGGGGGGCCGGTCATTGGTTTTTGGAATCTCAACGTCTATTTGAATCAAAGACATTTTGTCCTGGCGCTGGGAATTCTTCTTCTTTTCTTGGCCTGCCTGATAAGATTTGAAGAGATGAAACCCAAGCTGCGTTGGTTGACGACTTTGCTCTTTACCGTCTTGTTTGGGATCATGCCGCTTCTGAATAAGCCAGTTTGTCTTATGGCCGGTCTATTTGCTGCGACTTGTTTTATCGGGTTTCCAAAAATGCGAAGACATCTGGCCGTCCTCGGCGGCGGAGTTCTCGCGTTCATGGCGGCAGAATTTTTTTTCGGCCTCAATGTGGGAGGCGACGGCAATATCAAATGGTACGTGGGATTTACCTCTCATAATCAGGGATTTTGGTCGGCTGTCCAGTTCTGGATTTGGAACTGGGGTTTGCACGTCTTCTTGATCCCCATTGGGTTTTACCTTGCTCCCCGCCGGGTAAAGATCATGCTTTTTCCAATCTTTCCACTTTTTGCTCTTTCGGTTCTTGTCAAACTTTCAGCCGAAATTCTCAATAATCATAAACTTTTCAACCTTGTCTTGATGTTGGGTGGTATTCTGTCCGCCGCAAGCTTGGTCTGTGCTTACGACCGTTTGAAGCACGGGCCCCGGACTTGGCTTCGACCGCTCCGCTTTGCGGGCCTGCCGATCGTATTGCTGATGACCCTTTCAGGAATCGTCGACGTCACAGCTATCGTGAACGACCATGCGGTCGCAATTGCCGATGTCGAGATGAATCCGGCTGCCAATTGGCTTTTGCAAAACACTCAACCAAATGACGTCGTTCTCAACAGCTCTTACATGTATCATCCCGCCTCTTTGGCTGGTCGAAAGATTTTCGTGGGGTGGTCATTCTTTGTTTTTTCGGCGGGCTACGATTTTAGCAGCAGAGCCCGCATCGCTCAGACCATTTATAGCTCTCGCAGTCCCGATGTCTTCTGTCCCTTATTGCAGCAAAACCGCATCGCCTATCTGACCGTCGAAGATACTTCGCAAGATCGAAACTTACCTCCCATCGATCACCTTTACTTTTCAACGCACTTTACGCCCGAGTATTCTGATGCCCGAATGGCCATCTACGCCACCGCACGACTTTGCGGGCCCGTGGCGTCTGCGGAGGTGCCAAGGGCACCGACTTGGGCAGTGCCGCCCACGCTGCGGGGAGCCTCATCTAATCAAATTGCCCGGACGGAAATCTACCGGCCCTTGGCCGCCTTACAGCTTTCAACTGCTCTATATACAGATAGGCCCGCTTGTGTGTTTTGAAGCCGTCGCATGCCCGATCCATTGAGTGATTGAAAAATTGTGTCTTTTGATGAATAGTCGGACGGAACTTAGTGATTGAAACAATGAAAACAATAAAAGCGGAGTTGCGGGATGAAGAAAATTTTGTTTCTAACGATCATAATGATTTTCAGTCAGATTGCAGGCGCTGAAGAGCAGAACTGCACTCTCCGAATAAACAATGGAACCGCGACTTATTCTTGCGCGGGCCAATTGCCGGAGGTCTTAAACGCGACAAATCTTAAGCTCCCAGGCGACGTTTCATTCGACCAGTTTTACTCAGCCGCAATCCAGCGCGTGGAAGATAAAGGGTACAAGATTTTGAGCTGCGTTCCTTTATACACAACAGGTTCGGGCTACGAGTTCTTTTGCACGTTCGTGCGGTAGGGCTCGCGATTCAGCGGTTTTGACCTGAAAATTATTCACAGTTGATCCCAAAGCGACGAAGCAATTATAAGAAGATGCTAAAGAAGGTCCTAATTTAATCAGCTTCACCGGCGGGGCCTCGCCTGATCGACCGGTAGGTCGGAGGTCCTCTTAGTTAGTGATTTTTTGGCAGAGGAAGGAAGGCGAGAAACTTGATGCATGATCATGGGCAGACCTCTCTGGTTTTGGTCGCATCTTTTCTTTTATCTCTTCTCGCGTCTTTCCACGCGTCTTTCAGCCAAGCGTCTCAGTCAGTGACTTGCGATCTCATCCATCGGAAGGGTTCACTCCTGCGCCGAACAGCTCCACGGCCCCGGAGGCCGCAGACCAGGAGTCTGCGAATCCGGAGCCCAGAGATCCGCGGCCCACAGATTCCGCGCTGGACTGAGGAGCGAATTGATCGCGAGGGCGATGATGATGAAAGTCAGGTAAATGTTCCGGATACTTCTGATCAACAAGAGCAAAAAGCCAGAAAACTTTTGCGGGATTTTCGAGGCGATTTTTTGAAAACTGCCCAAGCGATAGAGAGCGTCTTGGAAGGAATCGAGGGTTCTTCTTTGTCGCAAGATTTAGGTGAAATTGAGGCTGAGTTGAAGCGTCTGAGCGGGACCATTTCTTCTGTTCAACCTTGGCCGCAGTTCATCAAGAGGGAGCTTGAAGCGATCTTGCACAAGTTGAAAAGCAGGGAAGGGAACCAGCCTGCCGTGCTCCGTGAAATCGCCACAAGAATTTATCGCTTGGCCCTGGCGAAAAAAGCGAATGACCTGCCCGCGCCTTTGGAGCAACTCAGGGCCATTGATCCGAGGAACTCCACCGGGAGTGTTACCGCCGTTTCCGTGCGCCCCCTCGACATCATATTGACTGAGGAGAAATTCAGCCGCAATTTGTTTATTCGAATCGTCGACGGACAAGGTTTGAGCATACGAGGTTTGAAAGGTGAAAAGGCCAGGGAGGCTCTGGCGAATTGGTATCGCGAAACAAAGCTCTTGCTTGAGGCCTTTCGCGCGAAACTCGAAAGGCCGGTCGGGCTGAGAGTTGTGGTGACTGGCCAGCGAATCGAGCCGGAGACTTTGACCTTTCTGACTACTGAAAATATAAGCTTCTTCTCAATCGACGAGACGACGTTGCCGGAAGACTTGAATTCGAAACCCAGTGAAGGGTACACCTTTTACTTCAACCCACGTCATACCTTGGGGACCCTGCGCCTTCTGTTTCAGGAATTTTTAGCTGAAAGCCCCGGCTTTGAGGAAGGCGAAACCCTTCCCCAGTTTGCGACCAGATTGATTCGGGGGCGCGGTCGGCTTGCGGCTCTTTGGAAAGAGCGTATTGAGGAGACGGATTTGTCGCCAGGGCGCAAAGTCAAATTGCGAGGTCTTGCAAAAACTGCTTGGAACCCCAGCAACTTGATGAGTCAACTCTTCGCGCTCCGCGATCTTCCAGGCAATACGTCTCCGGCTGAACATCCCGACCTTGAGGGCTTGTTGGCCTCGATCAAAGAGGAAACGACCCACTCCCTGGCGACGATCCTCTCGACCCTGTGGATCCGAGGTATTGGTTCGGTGAACGTGAAGCTTAAGGATTTTCTTGGCCGCAAGTTTTCGAACACAAGCTTTTACGGGCTGGATGCAAAAATTCTTAATCAGCATTTTGACCTTGTCTCGGCACGCGGAGAAGTGCTTCTCATGGTTCGGTTTTATCCGGAGTGGAAGTTCGATGACCCTCGTCAGGAGTCCCTCTGGGATCTTCTGCAAGAGGTGAGGAAGGTTCAGGTCAGTCTGGCGCGCTACGATTGTTACCCAAAGCTGGGCGTCCTGGTCTATGCGGACGGCGATCCTCCGGCTTGGTTTCTGGCGCAAAACTCAGGGCTGAGAACGGCGTGGGTTGCAACGAAAGCATTGACGGAAGGCGAGGCCTCAATCGCCCTCGAAGCTTTGTTAAAACTTTAGAACAGGTCTGAATTATATAAGGAAACCAAAGGCTTAGCAAGCCGATTCTGATCGAGGCTTTGATGGAGGATGATCTTGAAACATTTAAAGACGTACTCATTGCACACTTGCGGTCTTTACCTAAAACCGAATTGGCAAGTAGGTTCGCCAACTTTTTACGGGGTTTTTCCGGGTAGCCGATTTTTCTATAAGTTTCAGAGGGATAATTCTGTCAG
>PSRN01000065.1 GCA_003176075.1 Bdellovibrio sp. | reverse complement strand
ATGTCTTGACTGGATGACACCTTACGAGTTCATGATGGAGGAAAAGTTGCGCTGAGAAATTGCAGTCAGGGAATTTTAATGAGACAAGTTTTGCCATTTTAGGCGGCTGTGATTGCCACCGCGAAAAAAACTGTTCAGGCACGCCGTCGCTGGAAAAGTTTCAAAGTTCCAGAGAATACCCCTGAATCGCCGCTGACAGGAACTTATGAACTCTGTCTGTGCAAAAACTTTGGCTTCGCGATCCTCCTGGATAGATCGCGAAAGGAAGGGGGTTTGGGGCCGGCCAAGAGGCCCACGATGAAAACAATCCGTCTCGTCGAAGAGTGAAACAAAACCAAACTGAGGGCGGCTGAGGCTGTAGTTGGAGAAAAGGAGCCGCTGGTCATGAGTTTACTCGCGGCGCTTCCAGAAACAGGGCCTGGCACGGGTCTGGCACCTTTTATCAGCTAGCCGCTTTGTTGTGCTTGGCCAGCGGTCCGTGCAAATCTTCGGTGATCACGACCTCCTGATATTCGGCGTCCTGATTGACCCGCCAAACGTCATAGATTTTGTCTCCGGCCAGGATGTTTCGAACCGTGAGCATGGCCGTCATCATCGCGTGATCCTGGTTGTTGTATTTGTGCATTCCATTTCGGCCGACCAGATGAAGGTTGGGGTAATTTCGATCGAGTTCTTCCCTGATTTGCGCGACGGTTTCTGAATATTGGCCGTCGTAGACCGGGTAAGCCTTCAGCTGCCGGACGACATAACCGTCGACCACGTCATCCCGGATACAGAGCCCCAATTGTACGATCTCATTTGTCGCCAAGGTGATCAAGTCAGCGTCGCTCTTTTGCCAGACTTCATCCCCTTCGTTGCAAAAATATTCGAGTCCATAACAATTGAGCTGAGGGTCAGGCACCATCTCCGGCGACCAGGACTTGAAATTTTGGATCCGACCCACCTTCACGCGGGGCTCGTGGATATAGATCCAATTGTCATGAAACAGATTCTTTTCTTTGACGATCAAGGCGACAGTGAAAAAGTCCCGATACTTGAGCTTCTCAGCCAGCTTGCGGCTGGCCATGCTTGGCTGAACGGACTGGATGATCTCACGCAGGGGGGCTGCAGAGATCACATGTTTTGCCAAGACGTCCTGTGGGTCACCCGAGACGTTTACAAATGTCACCTTCCACATGTCTTGTTGCTGAAGATAGGTCAGTCCGGTCACCCTGCATCCCATGTTGAGAAATCCGCCGGACTCGCGGAATTTCTCGGCGGCCCGCTCCCACATCATGCCCGGCCCAAATTTCGGATATCGAAAGGACTCGATCAGGGTTTTGATGATTTTGCGCGAGCCGCGTTCTGCGGAGGTGCGGAAGAATTTGAATGAGAAGGCGTTCAGTATCGCGCTTCCCAGCGAAAGGCCTTTGATTCGCTGAGCGGCCCAGTCCGCGGAGATTTCCTGGCAGGACATTCCCCAAACTTTTTCAGTGTAGCTTCTGAAGAATATTTCAAACAACCTGGACCCGAATTGATTGGTGACCCAGTCTTGCAAGTTGGTTGGGTTGCTGACGGGATGAATGCGGGCGGCCAGATAAGAAAAAACACAGCGAATAGATTCCACCAAGCCCAGTTTCGTCAAAGCTTCGAGCGGCCTCAGCGGGTAGGAAAAGAATTTTCCGCGGTAGTAAATTCGGCTGGAACGCCGGCGAACGAGCAAGTCGGAGCCAAGGATTTCCGTCCAAAAATCTTCGATTTCCTGGGATTTAGAAAAAAAGCGATGGCCGCCGATGTCGAATTTGAAACCGCGATGGCTTTCGGTTCGGGAAATCCCTCCGACATGCTTTGGATCCGACTCACAGATCAGACATCGTCGGTTGGCGCGAGCAAGCAAGTAACCGGCTGTTAAACCGGCTGGCCCGGCTCCGATAATGAACACCTCATAATTCACAGGTCCGAACCCCCAAACACCACTTTATCATTTTACCTCAGGCGGGAAAGTCTAGATTGCGATCGACAAAAGGCCATTTGGACTCGCACCACGCTGATCAATCCTTTTGCTTTCCTCGGCTGTCGACATGGATAATTGGAAGCCAATGAAGACATTTTCGGTCCAATGGTGGCTGGCGGCTTCGGTCTTGTGGTGGGTCCTGTACCTTCCGGCTTTACCCGAGGGATTTTTTCTCATTGATGACGAGCGTCTGGCCGGAGCGCCTCAGGTCCGGCATTTCACTCTCGAATCTGTATCTTCAATCTTTGAATTGGGTCACCAGGTTGACTACTACCCGGTCCGCGATCTGAGTTATATTCTCGACTGGTCGTGGGGAACCCATCTTGAGAGCAACGCGATGCCCGCTCGTGTCCAAAACTTGTTTTGGTTCTTGGGCTGCGCGCTGTTGATTTTTGGACTTCTTCGCCGTCTTCTGGGCAGCCCGCAGATGACACCCGTGGCGAGTTTGATCACGCTGGCCTGGTTGATGCATCCTATTCACAACGAAACTCTCTTGTGGGTTTCGGCCCGCAAGGATGTTCTAGCCCTCTTTGGATTTTTGCTTTTTGTCTGGTGCGCGCTCAAAGCCTACCGGGGCGAAACTGCGGAGGTGCCGACGAAGCCGCCTCGGGCGGCGGAGCTGGTGAAGGCACCGACTTGGGCAAAGGTTTATCTTGGATTGAGCCTGCTCGGTGTGGTCGTGTCGCTTCTTTCAAAGGCGACTTTTGTTGGCGCTGTCATTTTAACCGGTCTTTGGCTTCTCGCGACTCAGCCCATTTTGCGTAAAAAACCAATTTGGGCACTTTATTTTTTCCTGATGTTAGCTTTTTCGACGGGGCTTCTTGTCTTGCAAGCATTCATCTACACCCATGAAAATCCCATGGCCATCCACGTGACATTCGCATACCGGCTGAAGGCTGTGACCGCGGCTTGGGGCCGCTATGTGAGTGGACTTTTCTGGCCCGCGGCCAACGCCATCGAGGTCAACAATGCGCCCCCGTGGGCAGACTTGCAGGGCTTCATGGCGCCTTTCGGAGCCGTCACCATCACGGTCGCCCTTCTTTTCATCTTTTTTTTGGTGAGCCGCCACGGGCGTCATCTCCGCAGACGCCACGGGCTGTATTTTCCACTGCTCTTGTTGGGAATCGGGCTTGCGGCCACCACCCCCGGTCTCAATCCAATGCATGGCGCATTTTATTCCGTCCGCTATTTCGAGCCTTTTCTT
The DNA here is from genome assembly GCA_003176075.1 of Bdellovibrio sp. GTDB lineage: Bacteria > Bdellovibrionota > Bdellovibrionia > Bdellovibrionales > Bdellovibrionaceae > PSRN01. Next base: position 3,133 of record PSRN01000065.1, on the reverse strand, counting down.
TTACTTGGTCTTTTCACGCTTACTTTTTTCCTGCGAGATCTTTTGCGGGAGCGGCAAGTTCATTTCGTCCTGCAAGGCCTTGTCGTCATGAGCCTGGTTCTCAGCGCCATCGATGCGGGAAACTGGGATTCAACCTTAAGCATTCTGCGAAAAGCCACCGCCAAGAAGGATGTGGCCGCGGAAACGCTCGAACTGGTGGAACTTGTCAATCTTCGGCGATGGGGAAAAATTTCAAGCGAGGAAGCGAAAACTTTGCCTCGGCGCTTCGGGGAGATCCTCAAGGCCTGCGGCGCGGGCGTCGAACTCTTGCCGGAGCCTCACCTTTGCACGACGTTTTATCGACATCTTCCTTCCTTGAGTTTCCTGGCGCCTGAATTGTCATTGGCGTGGATTCGCCAGGCGAACAGACCCGAAATGCTTTCAATAGCAAACAGTTTCGCGGATCTCTCGAATCGTCATGAATGGATCGATGATTCCTTGGCTCTGACAACGCCGGATCGGCGGTGGATCAAGGTCCTCGTGACTTGCCGGGATGCGGGCGCGGATAAGTCGCGAGAACTGATGAGAACTTTTTTTCGTAAATCGTTGTTTAACGATTCGATTCGCTCCGAGCTGACCTCGCAAATCAGCGATGTCAAGTTCAGGAGCTGGGCTGTCGCGTGTTCGCAAATCCAAGGCGGCGACTCATGAAGATCATCCTTAATCTCACGGCGCTCGTCATATTTTGTTTTCTTTCGTCAAGCCTTTCCGACGGCGGTTATGGCTATGACATTGTCCTTCAGGCGCAAACGCACGCGCTTTTGCGGGGTGATTTGGCTCTCAGCCACAATCTGGGAGGCATGCTACATGATACAGCCTGGAGAAACGGCGTTCAAATCAGCTTCGGTTTGGGCCCGGCACTGCTGATGATGCCATTTGTGGGGATGGCCCGTTTGGCGGGTTTTTTGAGCGTGGGAGACCGTTGGATTTTCTTTTTCTATTGCGCGGCTCTTTTCTTCTTTATCCAGTGGACCTTGACAAGGATGAATTACACGTGGCGGGTTGGTTTCGTTGTCGGCTGCGTGGTTTTGTTCTTTGAGCCCTTCATCAATCTTCTTGTGGTTCGATTGGCCTCTTATGACTTGGCGGTCGCCTATCTATATCTCTCCACCGTCGCCGCCGGTTTCTTGGCGGCCTTGTCGGTGCGCTCGCCATCCTTTGGCCGCCTGGCTTCACTCTCGCTTTTGTCGGGCGCCTTGGTTCTGATGCGACCCACGGGAATTTTCTACGGAGTCATCATATTTGCGGCGACGCTTTGGAGCTTGCGCAAACAACTTTCGATGAAAAGCGTGGGCGGCGCTGTCCAAGTCGGTCTGCGGAGGTGCCGAAGGCACCGACTTGGCCCAGCCAGCACCTCCACAGTCGCCACGGGTATTATTTTGCTGGGGCTTTCCCTGTTGTTTGCCGTTGGGCCAGTCTTGCAGTTGACGATCAACCATGCGAGGTTCGGAAATTTTTTTGAGTTCGGGCATGGAATGGTCACTTCCGGGCAGCCGCTCAACGATTTCGACCTGAAATTCTTTTACCCCTTCCGGTCGGAGCCGCTGTTCTCCGCGGCGAAAGACTTGTTCGGAGCAATGTTTCTGTCACCCTTGTTCAATGGCTTTGCATTTTACCTTCCCCACTTCTTTCCTGGACAGTCCTCGACCTATCGCTTTCACGAATTCTATTTTCATACCTATGGCCTCGGTGATCTGGGCTTATTGATCGCGGCTTGGTGTTTTCAATGGAAAGCCAAAACCAATCGAGTTCTCTTCTATTTCTCGACGCTATCATTTTTGGTGCTTGCCCTGTTTTACCTTCGCACGCCCGGAATGTCGTCGAGGTATCTCTCTGATTTCGCTCCCGCGTTTATGTTCGCATTTGTCGGATTCTTTCTTATTTTGGAGGACTGGAAAGCTGGGACTTCACCACGGACCCACTCGATGCAATGGGTTCTCATCGTTCTTCTGTTTTTTTCTGTGATGGGGAGGAATTTGATCGATCCTGGCGATTTTACCGATGAACTCAATACTTCCCAGTTGCACGGAAAAGTTTATGATATCGAAGAAGAACTCAGGGAATATTTGGCGGGGGAAAAAAAGGCCGAGGCTCGATCCGTGTACAATTGTCAAGATCGGGATGGGAAATATTTTGATGACGTCAAGGGTAACGGAGCCGGATGGCACAGGAAGTCCTGCTCCGTCCGGCACGCCGTCTCGCTCTTTTTGCCGTCCGCCTGCTGTTATGAAATCGACCTGCGCAAGGACTCGATTCTCAACGGCATTCCACCCCGCGTCCGGCAGGCCGGGTTGAGCATGTCTCTGAGCCCGGACAGCGATCTTCCAAAGGATGGCACCTCCGCCACCCAAGTCGGTGCCTTCGGCACCTCCGCTGCTCAAGTCGGTGCCTTCGGCACTTCCGCAGACGCCACGGGTGGGATCCGTTTGAAATATTGTCTGCCGTCGGCGACGGCTTGGAAAAAACCCAGTGATCCCATTTCGACGGTTTTTTTCGGATTTGCCTCCGAGTCGAGCCATATTACGTTTCCGCATATCTGGATGAACTCGGTAAAAGCAGTCGAGTGCGCCGGAGCAATCGCAGAGGGCAGATAGGACTTTGCAATGGTTTACGCATTTGCCGTGCTGCGAGGCCTGGCACCTTTTAATTCTTCGTTCCCACGCGGGTGAAGGTCTTGTCAGGCGGAGGGGTCTCGGAGGCGCCGGAGGAGGTCACGGCCTGCATCAGGCTCTTGCCGAAACGAAGAATGCTGCCCGAGACGGAGTCGCCGGGGAGGCTTGCTTCCGCCGTGTAACGGGTTTGGTTGAGGTTCGTATTGACGACGCGAATTCCAGAGACGGAAATGTCGCTGTCCAACGAGGTCAAAGCCTTTCGCATGTTGAGTAAACGGGCGGTTTTTGTTTTAGCCTGAAGCGAGGGCTTCGAATCGCCGTTTTGAAGAATGTATTTCTTTACCTCGCTGGCGCTAAATTCGGGATGCACTGACATGACCAGGACGGCCGCTCCGGTCACAAAAGCCGTGGCCTGTGAAGTTCCCGTCATCGGCGCGTAAGCATCGCCCGGTACAGTGGATAAAATATCCTGGCCGGGAGCC
>PSRN01000249.1 GCA_003176075.1 Bdellovibrio sp. | reverse complement strand
CAATCAAGCTGGATTTATTTGTTGTTCGTATTTCCGCTCGGAGCGAAGATCTTAATAGAGTTTTGGCGATTGTTTCGTTCACAGGGGGAGCGTCACTGGCTGTCTTTCTTTCTTTGGACCAATTTCAGCGTCATCGTTTTTGTCTTCGTGCCGGTGGTGGATCGTTGGAATTTTCTCTTTATCGGATCAAATTGAGCGCAGGACTAAACTGGCTTGCGTCCTTGAACGGATGGGTGTCGTTCGCCGCCGCATGGACATTGACATGGACGTACTCATCGATCTCGATTCTTCTCTTTTCGTCTTTGAGTCAAGCCGCCGATTGGCCACGTGTTTATGAGGAAATCAAACCCTCGGTTCCAATTTTGGTCACCAATGGCGGCTATTGCTCAGCTTCTTTGATTGAGAGGAATCTGGTGCTCACCGCCGCCCACTGCGTTGACACTCTTCGCGAAATTTCCTTCACCTGGCCCGCCCAGTTCGGCGAATTTTCCGGAGGCAAGCTTGTCGCCATGGATAAGGAAACCGACCTGGCACTCGTGCGCCTTGATACTCCGCGCGCTGAAAAACCCATTCCTCTGATTGCCAAAGACAAAAAGGTTCGCCCCGGCGATGCGGTTGCAACCATCGGCCATCCTTCGATGCCGGATTTTCACTGGGAGACGAAATACCCCTTCAAGAAGGATGAAACATATTTGATTTCCACGGGGGTTGTTTCAGGAGTGGGCGAAGACGATCTGATCACCGATATGTCCCTCACCCCGGGGAACTCGGGCGGACCGATCTTGAACTCAGATGGCGAGATTGTCGGCGTGGTTTCGCGCAAACGCGTCGGCCCCGCCGTGGGTTTTATTGGCTTCGCCACCCAAAGACAAAAAATTTACGATTTTCTCGACCAATACAAGAAGTCCGGCGACGAAGAGATCCCCTGGTGGAGAGCCAAAACCTCACTGGAAGCCGGGATCAATTTCATGGACGGGACTTTGGCTGAAACAGATCGGAATTCTCGCTTTTTCAACACGGATATCGAGCTCCGATTGGCCCTGTTCGACCGTTTCTATTTGGGCTGGTCCGAAAGTTTGAATACCCAACCTCATCTGATCAGTTGGATGGTGGGTCCCAAGTTTCAATGGGACACCCGATCGCGCCACGTTTGGATCGTCGCCCCCTTGGTCGAATACTCCCATCTCAAATACCAACCGGACGGCGGAAGCGGCGATGTGTTTGAAGATTTCTGGAACTATTCCCTGCTGTTTCGGAATTCCCGCTTCCCGCTGGCCTTCAAATTTTCCGTCGCTCCACGCCACGGCAGGACAGAGTACTTTTGGAGTTTGCAGCTTCCGTTATTTTAGGGTCCGTTAGCAAGCGCTCGCACTCAAAATTTAAATTCCACCAGCCCGATATCAAGCGCAGCGGACCGTTGGGATTCGTCTAAACTGAGAAAGCCAGAAGAACTACAAAGCCTATGGGAATCATGGGAATGACGTTCATGGGACTGGAGGTTCCGTGGAAAAAAAGGCCGCGCTCTTAGTCTAAGGTTCTGTTGAAGAATTCAACAGACTCTAAACTCACCAGGGGTGTCAGGTTGGCGAAAGGGGTGAGCTTTCTGAAAGGGTTCAAGACCTTCGCAGGCCTCAGCAATCCGGCGACAGACTGAAAACTCCTCAAGACTCACTTGAAATCGCTGGGCCGCGAACACCTGGGGCACCAGCAGGCATTCGGCGGCAGTCACTTCGTCGCCAAAACAAAACCGGCCGGCGGTCTGATGAATTTGCTCCTCGAGAGAGCGAAACCCGGTCTGGATCCAAAAATTCAGCCATTGTTGCTTGGCCTCCGTGCTCACATGAAAATGGGTTTCGAGGTACTTTAGTGTTTTCAGGTTTTGATATCCCTGAATTCCGCTGTTGATAGTTTCGCAGAACTGGCGAACTTTGGCAGCCTTCATGGAATCCACGGGAAAAAGCCGGGGCTTCGGCGCTACTACATCAAGGTATTCAAGAATGGCCATAGATTGGCCAATGGCCTGTCCCTGGTGAACGAGCGTAGGGACCTCGGATGATGGGTTAAGTTCCTGGTATTCCCCCTGATATTGTTCATTCTTAACAAGGTGAATTGCACGGTACTCATAGTTCAGATTTTTGAGTTGCAAGGCGATGCGAACGCGAAATGAACTCGAGCTTCGGAAATAATTGTAAAGCGTAAAGTCGAACATCTTGGACTCCTTCACTCCTTCGTATAATAATGTCCATCGCATAATATTGTAGTTTAATCATGTCCATTTCATCACAGGGGAGGAAAAATATGAAAAAGTCCGTTCTGCTAAAGAGATTTATTGGGGTCTTGCTGCTGACAACCGGCATCTGTCTGGATATCGCTTCAGCGCAAGCTCAGGATGTGGGTATCGTGGCGGGCTACCGGTCTGATTACGCCGACGGCGACGCCAACGTCACGGTCAGCTCCAAAGGCAATTTTCAAGGTGGCGTGGTGGTGAAGTTTGGGCTGAGCTCCAGCCTCCTATTACGCTCGGGACTGATGTACACACAGAGAGCTTACGGCTTTCAAGTTCCCGCTCTTTCGCTCAATGGCACGATTCAGGGCAGCTTTTTCGAGATTCCGGTGGGACTGCTTTACAAGTTCAGCGACTACGGCGGCGTTTTTGGCGGAGTGGCGCCTTCTTTTGGGCTGGCCAAGACCTGCAGCATTGATGGCTCTTCACAGGCTTGCACCATCGGCGGCCAGAGTACTTCGCCCATGACAATTCAATTTGGCGCCAGTTTCAAGGTCGCTCCACAGTTTGGTTTTGAACTTTACTATGAACAGATGCTTGCGGCCTACGCCGACAGCGTGAAGAGTCCACGCGCCCTAGTTTTGCAGGCCATGGTCACATTTGATTAGTCAGCTGATTAGTCAGCTAGTTAACCAGCTGATTAGCCAGCGCCCGGGGATGAGTCCGCAGATCAGGAACGAGGTTAAAATATGCGACTTGCTTCTTATAAGCCGACTAAGTCGACAAATAATCTGGACGGCGAGTTGATCGTCGTTTCCCAAGACGGGCGCAGAGCTGCCAGCGCGGCAAGTATCGTCCCATCGCTGCGCGAAGCGGTCGAACGATGGGGTGAGCTCGAAGAGCCTCTGCGAAAACTCAACCAGGCCTTGAATGCCGGTGGCGACTGCGGAGGTGCTGAAGGCACCGACTTGGGCAGCGCCGCCCACGCCGCGAACCAAGTTTCCAATTCATTTGCGCTGGAGCCGGCCAAGTTGATGGCGGCCCTGCCACGAAGTTTTCTGTTCGCCGACGGATCAGCCTTCATTCATCACATCAAGCTGGTCCGCAAGGCTCGCAATGCGCCCCTCCCTGAAACTCTGCTGACGGTTCCCCTGATGTATCAGGCCGAGAGCGGCAGATTCTTGTCACCGACGGAAAACATCCCTCAGCGGGATTTCGCCCATGGCACCGACTTTGAAGGCGAAGTCGGCGTTATCACCGATTTTGTTCCCATGGGAATTTCCGCCGACGAGGCTGTGAAAAAGATTCGCCTTTTGGTTTTGATCAACGACGTTTCGTTGCGCGGATTGATCCCCGAGGAACTGGCGCAGGGCTTTGGCTTCTTTGTCAGCAAGCCCGCCAAGGCTGTTTCACCATTCGCCCTGACTCCCGACGAACTGGGGTCTTCTTGGCGGGAGGGCCGGCTCCACCTCCCCCTGCAAGTTCGGCTGAACGGTCAGTTCTTCGGGCGTGCCAACGCCGGTGAAATGCATTTTCATTTCGGCGATTTGATTGCTCATGCGGCAAAGACCCGCGACTTGGCGGCCGGAAGCCTGATTGGCTCTGGCACCGTCAGCAACGAGGATGCCTCCGTCGGGTCCAGTTGCCTCGCCGAAAAGAGAACGATCGAGCAAATCAGGGACGGAAAGCCGTCTACGCCTTTTCTTCGCGACGGCGATCGCGTGGAAATCTGGATGGAGGACTCATCGGGCCGCGATCTTTTCGGTCACATTGACCAGGTGGTCAAAGCAGTAAAGTAAAGCCATGAGCTGACAAACCATCAAGTGAGTTTTGGCTTGACTCGTTTTCGAAAAGCCTCGACCCGCGCGAAAACATCTGACGCATCGATGGTGGTCCATTTCTTCTCTTTGAGCAGGACTCGACCGTGACAGACAACAGTGTCCACTTCGAGGCCTTGGCACGAAAATACCAAGTGTGAAATGACGTCGTTCACGGGCTGCAAGTGGGGGTATTGAAAATCAACCCAAATAAGGTCGGCCAATTTCCCTTCTTCAATCGAGCCAATTTGATCCGCCATCCCCAAGGCTCGCGCCCCATCCCAAGTGGCCATGCGAAGAATTTCCGCCGCCTTCACAAGGGCCGGGTCTTGGTGAAAAAGTTTTTGCAATTTGGCTCCCACGTTCATCGCGGAAAAAAGACTCAGGTCATTCTTGCTGACACTGCCATCGGTACCCAGAGCCACGGGAATGGACAAAGCCATCATCTCAGGAACTCGCGCGACTCCCGAGGCCAGTTTGGCGTTGGAATCGGGATTGTAAACGACCCCCGCCCCGGACTGGCGGAGCATTTCAATCTCCTGGGGAGTCACATGGATGCCGTGAACACAGACAGTCTGCGGACTCCAAAAGCCCAAATGATGGAGGTACTCCACCGGTCGCATTCCATAGCGGGAAATCGACAGGGAAACCTCTGCCTCCGTCTCAGCGGCGTGAATTTGCAGTGGCACCCCGGCTTTTTTTGCGAGGCTCACCGCTTGCCGCAACACCTTTTCATCGCAAGTATATACCGCGTGAGGAGCCACACCGATGCGAATCCGCGGATGATTGGCGTACTTCCTGTGAAGACGCCAAAACTCCGCCTCATAGTCAGCGCCGAGGGCTAAAGTCTCGGGAGTCGGATTAGCGAAAAACTGCTGGGCGAAAACACCACGAAGGCCGACGCTGTCCCACACTTCACATTCCTGAGCGACGAAGTAATACATATCGTTCACCGTCGTCGTGCCAAACCGGACGCATTCGAGCGCGGCCAGTTGCGTCCCCAGTCGCACCGAAGCCGGGGATAGCATCAATGCTTCATATGGAAAAATTTTATCGTGAAGCCAGGCCTCCAGCGGCAGATCCTCGGCCAATCCTCGAAGTAACGTCATGGGGAGGTGGGTGTGCGCATTGATCAAACCCGGCAGCAGAACCATTCCGTTCTTCGCGAAGAACTTCTTGCACAGGCGTGAGTCCGTCGCTTGCGCCGGCCTTACCGCGGCGATTCTTTCACCCCGAATTCCGACAAAGATGTCGCGCTCGACGGCCGCCTTTCCGCCGGCCATGGTAACGGCCCAAGGGGAGCGAAAACCCAAATCGAACTTTGCTGCAAGCGACGTCTGCCGCGGCTGCTGCTTCCCCTGCCCCTGCCCCTGCCCCTGCAACTGCCGCCGCTGCTGCAGCTGCCGCCGCCGCACCTGTTGTTGCCCCCTCCCGTTCCTCAACTTCCCCCGCAACTTCTTCTTCAAGTCAGGTTAGCCTCGATAAATTTAAAGATTCCTTGCACTGCCTGAGAAGCCGAGTTCCGACACTGCTTGAGCAGCTCTTCGTGGTTGATCGTCTCCGCCGTTATTCCGGCTCCCATATTTGTGATCATTGAAAGCCCCAGAATCCTTGCTCCGCTGTGTTTCAGCGCGATGGCCTCCCAAACCGTGGACATACCGACCGCGCCGGCACGCAACTGAGCGAACATTTGGATTTCAGCGTGGGTTTCGTAAGAGGGCCCGAGCAATCCCAAGTAACAACCTTCATGAACCTTAAGTCCCTGCGCTTCCAGCGCGGGCCGCAATTTATGGCGCCACTCCCTTGAATACAAATCTCCCATGTCTGGAAAACGCGGGCCAATTTCTTTTCCGTTGGGCGCGACCGGGTTCTTTCCGATCAAAGGATTGGACCCTGTCCAATTGATATGGTCAGAAATCATCATGACATCACCCACCTTCATCCGCAGGTCGAGGCCTCCGACGGCATTGGTCAGGATAAAGTGCCGCACGCCACTCAACCGAGACAGCATGACAGGAGCCACGACAGCACGGGCCGAGTGCCCCTCGAAGCCGTGCAAGCGCCCGACCTGAGCCACCACCGTGAGCTCCGGCTGGCGACGATGGCGCAGGAGCCGAAACTCTCCGGCGTGGTCGACCACGGTGGCTGCGGAGAGCCCGGGAACTTCAGCGAATGAAATGCTTCCCAGAACCTGCCAGTCGGCCAAGTTGTCAATCGCCCGCCCGAACCCTGAGCCAAGCACAAGATGAGCCTTCGGCGAGCTGGCGCCGCTGACGCCAAAGGCTGACAATTGGCCCTGAAAGTAGGAAAGTGATTTTTTTTCCAGCATTGATCTTTATTTCGGCTCTCCAGGATGAAGTCAACAGGATGAAGTCAAGATCAGCCGCCAGAACAGCCAGTTGAACCAGAAATGGAAAGGTGATAATTTACTTCGTCTTTGGGGAAAGGTGGCCGAGTGGTTTAAGGCGCACGCCTGGAGCGCGGTTGGAAAGCGGTTTGATGTGTTGATATTATTGCATTTTTTGTACGAAGGTGAACGCCAGGTGAACAGCATTCATTAAAACAGGTCGAAAAAGATAAAAGGAGCGGTTCACAAAGATCTTTTGAAAATTGAATCGGTGTTCGGAGAGGTGGGAGAGTGGTTTAATCCAACAGCCTGGAACGCTGTCATGGTCGCAAGGCCATCGCGAGTTCGAAT
>PSRN01000165.1 GCA_003176075.1 Bdellovibrio sp. | reverse complement strand
TGATTTCCCCCTCGGGAACCTTCGCGTTGGCCACGACCTCGGTCACCGCCGGCACCTACGGCGGGGCGACTGCGGTGCCGACCTTGACTATCGATGCCTTTGGACGAGTGACCGCGGCTGGGTTCGCCGCAATTTCCGGGTTGGATGCTTCGGTGATTGCGACGGGAACTTTGGCTACGGCAAGACTTGGCTCGATCCCCGCAAGTTCGATTTCAGGCAATATCTCAACTGCCAATGGCGGATCGCAGTGGACCAGCTCGGCGGCCAATATTTACTTTTCCACTGGCAGCGTCGGCATAGGAACTGCAACACCTGCCGCGCTGCTTGACGTGGCAGGTGGCGCGCGCTCGACCAGCCATGCCCTCGTCGGCAATGGGACCCTCACTTTGAACGCCCCGGCGAGTGGCAATTACTCTCTCGCCTTTCCCAATAACGGTGGAGCAAACGGGCAAGTTCTCACCTCTCTTGGAAATGGCACTCTCGCATGGGCGTCGGCAGCGGGAAGCGGCACCGTCACAAGTCTCGTCGCTGGCGCCGGCCTCTCGGGCGGCACCATCACAACAGCAGGAACAATTTCTCTTGCGAACACGAGCGTCACCGCGACAACCTACGGCTCGCTGGCGAATTTCATTCCTTGGTTTGTCGTCAACAGCCAAGGGCAGCTCACCAGCGCTGGCAGCACGGCAGTTGGCGGTCTCGATGGCAGCACCATCACCACAGGAACTCTGCCGATTGCACGCCTCGGAATCATCCCCGCTTCCAGTGTGAGTGGAGTGCTGGCCAATGGATCGACAATCCTTGCGGCCGATGGCACAGCCGCAGCCCCAGGATTTGCTTTTAACAACAAAACCAATACCGGCATTTACAGGCCCGGCGGCGCCACCATCGCCATTTCCACCAACGGCACCGAGGCTTTGCGGATAGATAGTGGCGGCAACGTCGGTATCGGGACAACGAGCCCGTCCTACATTCTTGATGTGAACGGCGGTGCCGCGACAGCCAATGTCTATCCAGTTCATGGATTTGGGAACGCGACCTCGAACGGAGTTTTTCTGGTTGCTGACAATTTGAATACAAGTAGTCACCAAGCTGGTTTGCAAATAAGAAATCAAGGGTCTCGAATATGGACGATCGGAGATGATTTTAATACGAACGCCACGGACGATCTCTTTTTCTATCGAACGGGAGCTAATCCTTATGTCGTGTTCACAAATGGAGGCAACGTCGGTATAGGAACTACGTCGCCGGGCGCTCCACTCGATGTCCACGTCGGCTCTCCTGGAAACGGGAATCTGATCGCACAATTCGGGACCTCGGTGAGCCCGCGAATCCAATTTTTTGATGAACTGATAGCTAGTAGCCTAGGTCCCGAGCTTAACTTTGTTTCTGGTAATCCGGCCAAAATCTCAGCTTCGAGTCTGGCGATTGACATCGCTGGAAACGTCACAATGGGCAGTTCAACCCAAACCGGATCGCAGTGGACACATAGTGGAAATAGCGAAGTTGATCTTTATGTTTACGGTAAAGTGAACGCCGGAATCAATGGCGACGCCATCTATGGTTCGAATGGCAATTACAAAATGGATTTGCAAACCAACGGCACGACGGCCCTTACGATCGACACCGCTCAGCGCGTCGGCATAGGAACTACGGTTCCCATTGTGCTTCTTGACGTGGCTGGAAATTCGCGTTCATGGACCCACGCACTCGTTGGCAATGGCACGGTGACGCTGGCGCCTCCCTCAAGCGGCACCTACACGCTGACCCTGCCGGCCAGTCCGGGCACCGCCGGCTTTGCTCTTGTGACGAACGGCAGTGGCGCGCTTTCGTGGGGAACATTCGGCGGCGGCGGTGGCAATGGTGGCACCGTGACCAGCATTGCGCTGGGGACAGGTTTAACTGGCGGCCCCATCACAACGGCCGGCACGATCGCACTGGGCACGACCGGAGTGGCTGCTACAACTTATGGTTCCCTTGGAACCTTTATTCCATTCTTCACTGTGAATGCCGAAGGTCAGCTCACCAGTGCTGGCAGCACGGCCATTAACAACCTCAATGCTTCAGTCATTTCTTCAGGCGTTTTGTCGGCCAGCAATGGGGGCACTGGCATGAGCACCGCGGCCGCCGGCAATGGCCAATTTTTGATCGGCAATGGCAGTGGTTTCTCACTCGGAACACTGCAGGTTTCCGGAGGCCTAACTCAAACCGTCGGCTCGGGCGCCATCGCGCTGACGACCAACGGAACATTCAGCAATACGGCCAACACCTTGGTGATGCGAGACAGCTCCGGAAATTTCTCGGCCGGCAAAATCACTTCCGGCTCGCTGGCTCTAGGAACACTGGGCTTTGTGACTTTGAATGGACCAGCTTCCGGCAGCTCCTACGCCCTCACTTTCCCACAGGGCGCCGGGACCAGCGGGCAAGTTCTGGCCTCGCTGGGTGGCGGCACGCTTGGCTGGTCGGTTATGGGTGGCGGGGGTCAGTGGACTTCAGGGTCGATGGGCATTTACTACACCGGTGGAAGCGTGGGAATCGGAACGTCAACTTTGGCAACCATGCTGACAGTGAACGGCGATGCCACTATCAATGGAATGACGGTGGGTCTGGGTAGCGGTATGTTCGCCAGCAACACCGTAATTGGCCAAACAGCATTGCAAAGCAACTCGACGGGAGCGCAAAATACAGCAGTTGGCCAAACAGCATTGAGTGGTAATTCGACGGGTTCGCAAAATACCGCGGTCGGCAAAGGCGCGCTCAGCGGTAATGGAACGGGAAGTTACAACGTGGCTGTGGGCTTTCAGGCCTTGTTTTCAGGAAACGGCTCCCGGAATTTGGGCCTCGGTCCACTGGCGTTGAAATCGACCAATGGAACCGACAACGTCGCAGTTGGATACCAGGCCGGTAACGATGTCACCGCCGGCTCGGAAAATATCTTCATTGGCAGTTTTCCGACCACGGGTGTGGGAATCACTTCAGGAACAAACAATATTTTGCTCGGCTATGATGTGAGACCGTCGCTTCAAACCGGGAACAATCAGCTCAATATCGGCAACCTCATCTACGCCACGGGTTTGAGTTCGGGCACGGTTGCTGCCAGTGGAAGCATCGGCATTGGGACGTCGGCGATGCTTGCCAATCTTCATGTCGTCGGGAATTCGACGGGCACGTTTGGAGCAATCGCCGGTTTTGACAAGATGCCCGCGATTTTCAGTTCCAACTCCTCCTCGGGATTCAATGCCGTGGCACTGAACAACTCGAGTGGTAGCTCCGCGGCAAATGAAATCATATTCGATGCGGTCGGTGTGCCCAGATGGTTCATTGGGAATGATTCGAACAACAACGGGACGCAGGATTTTTGGATTTGGGACGCATTTGCAGGTGGCGGAGTCCCACGATTCTATATCAACAGCGCGGGCAGCGTTGGTATCGGTACAGCGACTCCCCAGTACGGCTTGGATGTTTCTGGAACAGCGCGGGCCACCGCCTTGACCCTCACTAACACTGCTTCCGTGACGCTTGCGGCGCAAGCTGGCGCAAGCTATACGCTGACCCTGCCATCGACAGCGCCCAGCAGCGGTCAAGTGATGCAATCCGATGGCTCTGGCAATCTTTCGTGGCAGAACGTCAGCGGCAGCAGCGGCTTGAATTACCAGGAATTTACCGCCAGTGGAACTTGGACCAAACCAAGCAGCGGCAATCTGGCGACCGTGGAATGTTGGGGTGGTGGTGGCGGTGGTGGTGCGGTGAGTGGATCCAATCCCGCCGGCGGCGGCGGCGGCGGTTACTTTGAAAAGCGATTCAAATTCGCCAATCTTCCATCCAGTGTGTCGGTCACCATCGGCACTGGTGGTGTGGGCGGCGCTTCACCCGCGGCGGGTACCAGCACCACGTTTGGAACTTTCGGGACTGCGGCTGGTGGAAACGCTGCTTTCGCCGGAACACCAGGAAGTGGCGGTGCTTATAGCTCCAACTATGCAAATGCATCAGTCTATAGCGGCGGTAAAGGCGGAAGCAGCTCCGCCAGCGCAGATAGCGCCATTTGGGGCGGTGGTGGCGGTGGTGGCTGTAACGGAACAATTCCCACTCAGTCCGGAGCATCGGAAAACGGCGGAGCGGGCGGTGCCTCAAGCTGTTCCTCAGGATCTGGTTCAAATGGTGTAGCACCTGGTGGCGGAGGTGGCGCTGGCAGTACCGGCGGCGGTTCTGGTGCGAACGGGGCCTGTCGAATCACCGTGTGGTGATGAGGCCCCATGTCTTTCAAGTGTTACATGATGACTATTGCTGTGAGCATTTCAGTTTTTGTGAGCTGGTCTTGGTTCCGTTGGTGAATGTGTCCCAGGTGCCGACATATGCCTGAGTGGTGCTGAGGCGAGCGGCGGCAAAGCGATTCGTGACGGTCCCACTGTTCAACGTGTCGGTATCGTCGGTCTCAATAAAAAGTGTGTAATCGTTGGCGACGTACTGTGCGACATCGATTTGGCTGATCAGATTGTTGGTTGGCACGTTCACGAGGACACTGGCCAGTCGGTTCGATTGAGTCGGCGAAACCAGAAAAGCCCAGGTCAAAGTTCCTGTTGTGGCATCATAGCAATTGATTCTTCCGCCGAGAGCATAGCCGGGGCTCGCGGCCAGAAGGACGGGAAGGGTCACTAAACATGCTGAAAGCAATTTCTTAAAGGCGGTCATGTTTCTCTCCTTTGGTGAGAAAGTTGTTTTGGTCGTTCATTCAAAATTCCACAAGAGCCAAATTCAAATTGCGGACCACGCCAGTTCGAGGCCTCAAATCGATTGCATCGGCAGAAGACCGGGGTGTCTACTGACCCGGACTTTTTTTTGTTGCGGAATGAGATGTTATTTCATTCTCGATTGGATACGGCTTGGTCAGGAGCCCCGGTAAGTTTGAGAATTCAGAACGAAATTCCGGTCCGGCAGCTGATTGTTAAGATTGGATTTGGTTTTTCAACCGTTCAAGAAGAGGATGGATTTTCTTTTTTCTCAGTTAGGTTCATCGGGATTTGTTGAGCTTGCAGCGCTTGGCTGAACACTTGCCGTGTTGGACAACACTTGACCAAAACTCTTCAATGACGCTGACAAGTTTGGCAGAAGTGATTTCGATAAAATCAAAAATGCCTCATTCGCGCTCAAACGTTGAAGCTCCGCTGAAACATAAGAGAGACCGCATGATTTTCTTCTAAGTAATTGGAAGTCCTGGCAAATCGATGCGCTTTTTTCTTGCTTGGCTAAAAATGTCATCGCTAATTTAGCGCCAACAAAGCGACATCAAAAGAAACTGAGCGTGGCGGCAGTGCCTAAGTCGGTGCCCACGCCACAAGTGGCTTCAGCACCTCCGCAGACGCCACGGGTGATTCACTAGACGGGGGGTGCCCTTGCCATCACCGAAAGTTCTAAATATTTTTTTCCGCCCAGCGCTGGTCTTGGTCCTGACGGTCTTGCGGGGTTCGACTTCGCTGGCGCAGGTCCGAGTCGCGCTTTGGTCGGATGTGCACTCGCCGCTGGCCACCATCGCCGACCATGCCGCCGTGATTGACCAATTGGGGAGGGAATACTTGCGCGAAAATCCGAAAGGGGAGTTTGTCATTGTTGTCGACGGTGATTTCACGTCGCTTTCGCCCTATACTCGCGCCGAAAAAGGGATGAAGTCCTTTGAAGTTCTTCGCTTTTTGGCGCAGGAAAGAAAATATACCGTCATTTTTGTTCCCGGCAATCATGACGCCTTCGACTGGACCGGCGAGGTTGACGGGGTGGAGGTTTTCAAACAGCAAATCAAGCTGCTGCATTCCTGGGGAGGCTACACCTTGGCCGCCAATATGAAGGGTGTCAGCAAGGACGTCCGGTCGATCATCCGTCCCTATTATGATCTTCGCGGCGTGCGCGAAAAGACGCGATTGATCGGCATGACCCTTCGAACGCTGCTTCAGCAATCGCGGTTGACAAGACGTTCGGCGGCTCGGCTGTTTGCCGAGATTGAGCCCTATGGACCTGTCCTGGTGCGGGAACTCGACCAGGCGGTGCAGGATGGAGTCAGGAAAGTTGTTTTGGCTCTTCATGCCGGCCTGGGAAATGTTTCGAATCTGGTGGATGAAACAGCCGATGAGTTTAGCCAACGAGACCTTGGCTTGAGCCTCGTGATGGCGGGTCATGACCACGAAGTTGTATCCGAACTGCAGGGTCATGCCGCGCTGATCGATGCGGGGGCCAATGGATCTTTCACGATCGCTGACCTCGATCCGCGGGGAGAATTTATTAAAGGCAGTCCGGTACACTTTGCGGTCGGCGATGAGCAAGAGGGTCTTATTCGCGAGGGACGGTGGCGCAGTCAGCAAGGGTTTCCCCTCAGGAATTATCCGCCAACGCTCAAGAGATTGAAGCTCGGGCTGACCGCCTGGGTGGAGCGGCTTGACTTGGAGTTGCAGAGAGTATTGACGGTGACCCGGGGGTTTCCGGAACACAAGATGCATTTCAAACAAGGAAGGACGACTTTGGGCAGTCTTCTGGGCGAAGCCCTGGTGGCTTGGACGCGCGATCAAGAATGGTATAAGGGTCAGCCGATTGTCGCCATGTTGAACTCCAGCGCCTACCGATTGGAGGAACCCATTCCGCCAGGTCCCTTAAGAGAAATCACCATCCGGCGGATGGACCCGTACCAGGATATTGTCACTCTCTTTGAGGTCACCGGAGAGCAGCTCGAGAACATGTTCCGCAATCTCCGCGATTATTATTCCGGTCATCACCAGCCTTACTACACTCCACAAATGAATTTAGGCTCTCGCGAGAACGGAGACGGCCTGGAGGTTCAGACCGCCGGTGGCTGGAAAAAAATATCACCCACGGAAAAATACTTGGTCCCGCTGGATGGTTTCCTGTCGCTACACCAAGACGGGGAGAGCTACGAACTTCCTGAGTGGATGTTTCTGCAATTTTTTGAAGCGAAAGCCGAGGCCTGTTACGGTGACATCCTGGTCCGTTATTTGCCGGGGTTGATTGAGTCCTATGAACGTGGACAAGATTTGAAGGAAGAACAAGCCCCGCCGAAGATCGAAGAGTCGACGCCACGGGGGTTTCCACGAGGGCTCGCGGCGCCTCTTCCTGCCCGTGGCGGCTCCACCGCCCACGCTGCCCGTGGCGGCTCCACCGCCCACGCTGCCATCCGCTGCTCTTCCCTTCACGGCGTGTGATCTATTGATGGGCCGGACCGCGCAAAAGCGCCGCCGTTTTTGTTCGTTTCAGATCCGACCGCAAGTTTTCAAGTTGTTCGCGAGCGGCGGCGACCTGCTCTTCAAGATGGGCTGTCTCTGATTCTTTTTGTTGTTTGTTTTGACTGAGCTGTTTGATGGCCTGGCGGATGCGAGTTTGTTCGGCCTTGATCTTGCCGAGATCACTTTGCAATTTGCTTTTCGCCTTGGCGTTTTGGTCGGCGTTTGTATCATAAGTCTTGCGTAGTTCATCATAGGTTCGCCGATCTTGCGCGAGGCTGTTCGTTGCCTCCTGCCGTCGCTCATTGGTGAGCTGCGTTTCGCCCTGGACCAGTTCCAATTTTTGTCGGAGGTCTTCGGTTGTTTTCTCTTGCGCTGATTTTTGCGCTTCCAGGCGGGCGATGTCTCTTTCGGCGGCGGCCTTTTCTTTGGCGAGGACCTTCATTGTAGCGCGGCTGGCGGCGGCCATCTTTTCATGGGCCTTCTCGGCTTTGGCGAGTTCCAGTTTCAGGGCCTTCACCCGTCCTTTCAGCTCGCGTCCCTCGTTTTCCGCCTGCAGCAGGGACGCTTTCGTCTGCTCGCTTTGGTCGTTCACAGCGGCGATCTGTTGTTCGAGTTCTTGATTCTCTTTTTTGGCATTTTCATTTTGCTCATGGGCTTGATCGCGGCGAGCTTGGAGTTTGGCGAGCTTCGCTTTTTCTTTTTCCACCTGAGCCAATAGTTTTTTCTTTTTGGCCTCACTTGCGATCGTCTCTTTTTTGAACTGATCGGTTTCCTTGGCCAGAGCCTTGGATTCCTTTTCTGCCGCCCGGATATCATCCCGGGCTTGGGATTCCGCCGCCTTGGCGCTGAGAATTGCTTCACGGGCCTGGGCTTTGGTCTCGTCGTGAATTTTGTGGTGCTCAGCTTCGCGGACTTTGGCCTGACGGGCCTCTTCAAGGGCCGCGTCGGAATCGGCGATGACTCCTTCCGATTCAACAAGGGCTGAGGGAAGATCGTCAGTTCCGGCCAGGGCCTGTGCGCCGGCAAAAACCATGACCGCCAACGCCGCACGAGACAACTCGCCGGAGCAAAATAATACGTATCGACGCATTTTTCCCCCTTCCTCTCCGATAGTTCACTGATGTTTCACTAACCAACTGAGCAAAGAAGGTGCCGAGGTTTTCTGGTCCTGTTAAACAACTGAGACTTTGCTGAGGAAAAATGCGAATGCCGAACTCTTAATCAATGAAAAAAAGTTTCGCAGCGGTTGAGCCGCCCGGGCTTTGCGCTTGAGAGGGGAGGGCAGGTGATACACAATGTTGCATAATGATCCAATTGATCCAATCGGCCACGAAAAGTTCAAAGAATTATTCAAAGAATAATTCAGAGAATAATTCAGAGAAGCGAATCAAAATGAAGCGGCGGGATTCTGTCGGGCTGCGATGGGGGAAGCTCTTCATAGCAACGTCGGTTGTTTTCCTCCCCTCGTGCCGAACGGCACCCAAGGTGGCGGAGCCGTTGATGGAGCTCCCCGATGCGCCTCTCTATCCGCCCGGCCTCTATAACCATCGCGCCGCGCTCGAAATGCGCAATGAAAATGGAAAGGACGTGCAACACCGTGAAGTGGTGGCCATGGTGAAGACTTCGCCAAGCAGGTTCATCCTGGTCTTGACGGGGCCCTTTGGAATCGTGCTTGCATCCTACGAGCATGATCATGTGAAGGATGAAAGAACAGTGAAAGTGGCGCGGCGGGAACTGGAGGCGCACCGGGCCCGCCTGGAAGCCTTTTGCCGGCTCTTGGAGTCCCTTCTTAATTTTCCGCGCCGGCAGGAGCGATTCGAAAATCTGCAGGTTCTTTCACGCGACGATGGCGGCCAACCGCTTCGCCTGCAATTGCAGTCGTCATTCGGCGGAGGTCAACTGGAGCTCGGCCAATACGCCGAAGGCGACCCGAGAACCGCGTGGCCCCGCCATTGGAGCCTTGAAACCCCCCGTCTTCACGCCGATGTGCGCGTCGAGCGTGAAGGGGAGCCCTGAAAGGATTCCTAAGAGGAGTTCTTAAGCTTTAGAATTCATTCGCGCCCAAAATTTTGAATAGCCTCATTCTGAATCCGACGGCCTAACTGAGACCTTCGATACGGGCCGCTGGGATTATAAACTTAATGAAAACATTTTGGAATGGATCGCGAAATTCTAAAGCTCTCCGTGCAGCGCCCGCCAGTGCGAATTCTTCCTTTCTGTTTCGCCAAATCGAGTCAGCACCTGAGCCGGTCTTGATGTCAAAGAACCACCGGACTGCAGTCGCCAAGGGCGCCGACTTGGGTTTATGCGCTATACCAACGGACAACATCGTGGATGAAGATGAACCGTCCTCCACAAGGGACGCCAGTTTGCAAAACAATCCGCGGGATCGTCCGAGAATCGGGGCTTCGACACGAGATTCCCCCAACCAATGACCACCGACCCTTTCGCGAGACTTGCATTGGGCAAGCGACCAACCCTCACGAAAGGAGTTTCCCGTGTTTGGTCGTTTGTGTCTGACCCTCGCCGGTCTAGGTTTGGCGGCCTGTGCGCCTGGTCTCAATCGCGAAGGAGCTAATCGCGAAGGAATTCTCGGTCACGAAGAGGTTCTCGATCACGAAGCCGTTCTCAATCAGGGAGAAGGAATCGTGCACGGTCGTCGTGCCTTGAAAAAGGAGTCCACCAGTGAATCGGTGGTGGCCTTGGTGACTGAAGGTGAGACGGGCCAAGCCCTTTGCACCGCGGTTCTGGTGGCCGAAGATTTTGTCCTGACCGCCGCCCATTGCGTGGAGAACAACCCCCGTCGGATGGCCATTGCCTTTGCCACTCACTTGCGGGGCGTGAAGAGCGAAAAACTTCGCTGGGCCGACGTGGCCCAGCAACATGAGAGATGGCATGAGTCAAACCGCGGCGGGCTGGGGGATTTGGCTCTGATTCATTTTACCGGAGGTTTGGTTGAAGGGTACGAAGTCGCTGACCTGGCGCCACCTTCGACTTCCCTGGTGGCCGGCACTGCCGTTCGCTTGCTGGGATACGGGGTCACCAACGGCCTCCGACGTAAAGGGTCTGGAACTCTGAGAGAGACCGATACACAAGTGATTCAGAAGGTTACGCCAACCGAAATTGCGACCGATGGACAAACCAGCAGTGTCTGCTTCGGCGACTCGGGAGGACCTGCTTTTGTGCAATCAGCGGACGGCTGGCTGGTCTGGGGAATCGCAAGTTCAGTCACCAATCGCGCTTGCAATGAATTGTCTATCCACACCAATTTGGCTTCCTATCATGGCTGGATCAAGTCGACGATGGCACGGCTGCGCAAAAAGGCGAAGGACAACGGATATGACGACGCTGGGAATTGACTCAAATCAATCACTTATTTTTCAACATATCCTAGGGCGTATCTTCATTTTGACTAGTACTCCATCAAATAAGTTTTTCCCGATGTTGATTCCTGAACTGAATACTTAAAACTTTTTCGCGCCTT
>PSRN01000074.1 GCA_003176075.1 Bdellovibrio sp. | reverse complement strand
AAAGGTATCGAATTGGCCGTCGAGGAGGTCAATAAGTCAGGGGGAATCAAAGGGCGAAGGGTTAGGTTAACGTCTCTTGATGACCAAGGAAAACCTGAGGAGGCGTCGGCCGCGACAATGCGCCTTATAGGGCGGCACAAAATCCTTGCCCTCTTGGGTGAGGTGGCAAGTTCCCGAAGTATTGTCATGGCCGCAATTGCTCAAAAAAACGGTACCCCGATGATCACCCCTTCCTCGACGAATCCAAAAGTGACTGAGCAGGGAAATTACGTTTTTAGAACAGGTTATGTTGACCCATTTCAGGCAGAGGTGATGGAAGCTTTCGCCCGAATTTCACTGAAGATGTCAAAGATGGCAGTTCTATTTGATGTGAAAAGCGATCACAGCGTCGATTTAGCGAAAGCATTCATCGACTTTCACCAAAAGAACGGCGGGCAGGTGGTCTCCCGACAAACCTTTTCCAGCGGCGATATCGATTTCATGGCGCAATTAACGAATATCAGGTCCAGCCAGGCCCAAGCCATCTACATTCCGGGTTATTACACAGAGGTGGGGCTTATTGCCAAACAGGCGAGACAACTTCACTTCAATGGCCCCCTTCTTGGCAGCGGAGGGTGGGATTCTTCCAGTCTGACCGAGGTCGGCGGTCACTCATTGAATGGTAGCTACTACACTTGTCAGTTCTTTTCCGAAGAGCCTTCTGAGAAAGTTAAGAACTTTGTGGCGTTATTTAGAAAAACCTATCATTCCGATCCTGATGGCAACGCCGCAACCGGATACGATGCAGCCAATGTCCTGTTTGAAGCTCTAAGGAGCTCCAAAAGTTTTGACCGGAATGACATTCGAAATGCGATCGCTCAAATCAAAGATTTCCCCGGCGTCACAGGCAAGATCACTTTCGATGCTAATCGGAACGCGATCAAGCCGGCCACGATCGTGAAAATTGTCGGAGGCAAACAAAAGTTGGAGTCCATTGTGAATCCGAAATGACCCCGCTGATACCACGGAAGTCTCAGTTTCAATAGCGGCCATGCGCACAATGCCATTTGTGGTCGTTTTCCTCGAAAGGCCTGAAAGTGTTTTTACCTTTGATTTTCTCGTTCGCACTCACCACGCCGGTTCACGCTTTATCCATTGATGGCGCTCGTCTTAACGGAACTCTTCAGAAACTGGCCGAGTTCGGGAAAAACCCAAAAGGCGGTGTCAGCCGTGTGGCCTATAGTGAGGCCGACAAGAATGGTCGGGAATACGTTCTCAGCTTGATGAAGCAGGCGGGTCTCGCTACATCCGTAGACACCGCTGGGAATCTGATCGGCATTCGCAACGGATCGAAACCGGACCTCAAACCAATCATCATCGGCTCTCACATCGACTCAGTCCCGGAGGGCGGAAATTATGATGGCATCGTCGGATCGCTGAGCGCCATTGAAGTTGCTCAAACCTTACAGGACCACAACCGTTTCCTAAGGCACACATTAAAGGTCATCGTTTTCCAGAACGAAGAGGGCGGGCATCTTGGAAGCCGGGCCGTGACCAGCGGCCTGACCCCGGACGATTTGGCGCTGACAAGCCTTAGCGGCAAAAAGATCGGTGAAGGAATAGGGTTCATTGGGGGCGATCCAGATCGGTTGGAGCAAGGCAAAATCGCCAAGGGTGATTTCGCAGCTTACATTGAGCTCCATATCGAACAAGGCGGGGTGTTGGAAGCAGAGAAGGCGATAATTGGTGTGGTTGAAGGAATTGTCGGCATCAGACGCTGGAACGTGACCGTTACCGGCGTCCCTAATCATGCTGGGACAACGCCGATGCGAATGCGCCGGGACGCAATGGTCGGCGCAGCCGAATTCATCTCCGGAATTCATAAGCTCATTCTGAAAACTCACGGCCGCCAAGTCGGAACAGTCGGGAAAATCGACGCCGAGCCGGGGGCCCCGAACGTAATCCCGGGCAAAGTGCGGTTCACGTTCGAAGTCAGGGACCTTGATTCAAAGAAGCTCGAAAAGCTATATCAGGATGCTTTATCGCTTGCCCATCGAATCGAGAAGGAGAATGGCACAGCCTTCGATTTCAAAGAAACCTACAACACCGCTCCCGTTCTGACGGACGACTTTATCAAGAGCCAAATCAAAGCGGCAGCGCGCAACCGCAGCTTTCGCACCTTGGGCCTGCCGAGTGGAGCAGGTCATGATGCCCAAGAGTTCGCGCGACTTGGACCGATGGGCATGATTTTCATTCCAAGCAGAAACGGCGTCAGCCATTCCCCAGAAGAATTCTCAAGCCCCGAGGAAGTTGCCGACGGTGCGCAGGTTTTGTTCGATGCGGTCGAGCTGGTTGACCAACGCTGAAAGACCCGATCAATGGTCTATGTCGGTTAAGCATAATATGGTAAAAGGGTGGGGAATTGATGGTTTCTGTGAACGAAAAGCTGTTAGCATTATTCTCCATAGTTCAAGCTTTGATTTATCTCAAGAGACACTATTAACTTAATGGGTAATCCGATAATTCGAAATGTAGCCGACACTGCACGGTGGGTGGCCACCTACCGAGCGCAAGAAAGCAAACGACCCGATGCTCTTTTTTGCGACCCTTTTGCGAGTCGCCTGATGATCATCACTAGCAACTTTCAACATTTTGTTAATGATCATTGCCCTAAATGAAAAACGCGTTGCAAGTCCCCCTTCGGGATGGGGGTGGTGGCCAAACGAATTTGAATGCCACACGCGCTAACTACCATTCTCGATGCCCAGGAAAAGTCGCGCGTGGTAGCCTGATCAGTGGTTTGATCAAGGTGCGAGTTCACCCAAGACCACAGCCTTGTTGGCTCCCGTCGCCGAGGGAACGTTGCCCGGCCTCCCTGACAGGGTTTCATGAGCTAGAATCGCAAATCCAAGCCCCTCTTTGCAGTCATTTAGTGCCTTGTCTTTTTCGTTCAACTCGCGAATGTTCAATTCCGGCAGCAACTCTCTGATTCTTTTCATCAACGTCTGATTGTAACAACCCCCTCCGGTAAAAGTGACGTGTTTCAGTTGATGGTGAGGCAGAATAAACTTCTTGTACGCATATGAAATAGAAAGCGCAGAAAATTCGACAGCCGTCCTTAACAGATCCATGGGTACTTTTTCGCTATACTTGTCTTGAAATTTCCGAAGCAATACGGGTCCGAATTCCTCATAACCCGCTGCCTTGGGCGGACTTTTTGCGATAAACGGTATTTGCATCATTTCGTTCAACAAATCAGGAATGATACGTCCTCGACTGGACAACGCCCCATCACAATCGATGCCCAGGTCGTTACCCGGAATCAGCTTAGCAAAAAAATCAATAGGCATGTTCGCTGGCCCGGTGTCAAAACCAGTGAGATGATCGAGCTCAGGTGTGACCACCGTGACATTCGAAATGCTACCCAAATTGTTGAGAGCCACCACCCCCCCGCTGTCGCGGTAAAGAATGTAATCAACTAAGGGAATAAGCGGTGCACCTTCTCCGCCCACAGCCATATCACGGACTCGAAAGTTGGCAATGGTGGGTATGCCCGTCATCTCCGCGATGATCGAAGAGCTGCCCACTTGCAATGTTGACGGAATTCGATCTGTCCCTCGAGGCACATGACAAATCGTTTGACCGTGGGAGCCGATCGCATCAATGGCCTTTGCATCGATGCTGTTCAAAGCCAGAAACTCGTTCACACATTCCGAAAATTCCTCGGCCACCAGAAAGTTCAATTGACATACATCGTAAACCGTTCCTTCTCGGCTTCCCATCAGCATTCGCTTGACCTCCGGGGCATAGGGTCGAGCATGCGCACCTATCAACTTCACTTTTAAATCAGGAAACGATCCGCAAATTTCCGCATAGGCGAGATCCACACCGTCCATGCTCATTCCCGACATGAGGCCGATGATTCTTCGATGAGACTTGTTGATCGTTGATATCAGACGTTCCAATGACATTACAATTCCGTGACCTTTCAGTCTCCGCCCCTGTACAAAAGAGCCAATACATTCGCACAGTTTGGGAATATTTAACATTAAACTCTGGCTAAAAATTTTTGAAGGGGCCGCCCGACCGAAGGGTCGCCTATCCCAAGGATGACTCAATGTTCTGTAGACATGGAGCCGCACATATTTGACGATCAGGCCATGATTCAAAACCTCATTTTTGACTTGGATGATACACTCTTAGATACGTCGCGAATATTGATACCTATTGCCAACACTTCCGCTTTTGAGGCTCGGATCAAACAAAAACTAGATTTGATGCCGGGAGCGCTCGAAAATCTGCAACTCCTTCATCGCCGTTATAAGCTGTATCTGCTGACAATAGGCCGAACGCATTTCCAAAAACAAAAGATTGCAAGTCTTGCCATAGATGGATTTTATCATCGCATAGACATTATCGACTCATCGCAAGGACATTCCAAAATGCCGCTTTTCCGCCAAATTTGCGCCGACAGCGGCGCGCCGCCGGGGACGTTTCTCAGTATTGGCAACCGTCGATCAATGGACATACGTGAAGCAAAAATGGTTCAAATGCAGACCTGCTTGTTCCGCTACGGCGAGTACTCAGATGAAAAGGCCGAGGTCGCAGCGGATTTTCCGGACTTTGAAGTCAATCATCACCAGGAGCTCATTGCCAAATGCGGGCTGTAAACCAGAACTTTTCCATTTTCAAATGATGCGGAGACTATTGAACCGCGCCGTACTTATTGGATCGCTAGGCTGTTTTGTCGACAGCTACGATTTGGTTTTGTTTAGCACCCTCAGGATTTCGAGTTTGCAGGCTATCGGTGTCCCATCGGAGCGCATCGTAGATGTTGGAATCAATTTGCTGAACCTGCAAATGCTTGGAATGCTGCTGGGTGGATTGATGTGGGGAAGTCTTGGCGACAGGAGAGGTCGCGTTTCCGTATTGTTCGGTTCGATTTTTCTTTATTCAGTAGCGACTCTTTCGAACGGTTTTGTGAGTTCAGTCTGGATGTATGGGATATTGCGATTTTTCGCGGGCTTGGGACTTGCCGGGGAACTTGGAGCGGCAGTCACTTTAGTCAGCGAAAAAATGAGTCCCACCGAACGAGGCTGGGGAACCACGTTGATTGCATTTATGGGCGCAGTCGGTGGACTCTTTGCCGCTTTAACTGCCGAGTGGTTCAACTGGCGGACCTCCTATATCTTGGGAGGCTTAATGGGATTTGCACTGTTTGGAATGCGGATAAGGATGTCAGATTCAAAGCTTTTCGAAACAATGAGAGCAAAAAAGGTTCATCGTGGGAATCTGTTGAAGATAATTTTCCCCCGCCAGCGATTCTTTAAAGTCCTAACGTTCGTTTTCATCGGACTGCCGATTTGGTATGTGGTTGGAATTCTGATCAGCTTCTCTCCTGAAATTGGCGC
>PSRN01000126.1 GCA_003176075.1 Bdellovibrio sp. | reverse complement strand
TATACCACTTTCACCTGATTTTTAGACCATCTTGCTTGATCTTTGCCGCCACCCCTTCGTTGGTCGTCGTCGACGTAGCGCATCGGCTAGGCTGTCCTCCTCCCGCCTCGAGGCGACGGCAAATCTCTTCGCAATATGGTCTAAAAATCAAGTGAAAGTGGTATTATTGCTTTTTTAGCGAAGCTTCAACTTCACTCAATCTCCGGCAGAGCATGGGTTCTGGCAAGTAATCGCGAATCTGACGGGGAGTGAGCTTCCTGCAATGGCTAATATAGTCTTGCGCTGGAAGCTCAGCCGCCATCTTTTGTTCGGTCAGGCTCTTCCATTTCCAATAATGGGCCTCGGGAAAACGGGCGTCCACCGCGGTCATTTGATCTGCCAAGTCCGAGGCTTTCTGATGTTGACCGGACCTGATTGATCGATCCGCCTCCAATGACAGCCAAAAAACCGTGAAGTTTGATTTCTTGGTGTCCACGGCGGAGCGCAACTGCGCCGCCTTCTCGAACCTCCCTTGGCAGACTTCAACTTGCGCGGCCCCAAGTTGCAGGGCTTCCAGAACAGGGATTTCTTTCAAGAGCGCCGTGATTTCACTTTCGGCGTGCGAGCAATCACCCAGCAACAGACTCGTGCGCGATATCTCGAGGCGAATTTGCGCGTTGTCGGGTTCCACTTTCTGTGCCTCGGTCAGCCACTGGAGGGCCATCGGCGGATTATTCAAGCGATTGGAAATCGCCAATTCATAAAGCTGCTGGCTTTTTTCGCCGTAAAAATCCATCGCAATGTCTTCCAAAGCGGCACTGACTTCCTTGGGCGCCGTCCCCTTTTTCGCGTCTTTTTGGACTGTTTTCAGTAACAGCTGAATGGCCCGAGACCGCTCATGGCGAAGACTCAATTGCTGGGCCCGCTCTATGACATCTTTGTAATTTTCCGCGGCCGACACCGGCAGCAAAAAAAAGGGAGCCCCCAGGTTGAAAGCTCCCCGTGCGAACAGCGTGGGCGGCGAAGCCGCCACGTACATTAAAAGAACAAATA
Source organism: Bdellovibrio sp. (assembly GCA_003176075.1). Lineage (GTDB taxonomy): Bacteria > Bdellovibrionota > Bdellovibrionia > Bdellovibrionales > Bdellovibrionaceae > PSRN01. Next base: position 6,142 of record PSRN01000126.1, on the reverse strand, counting down.
TCATTAATTCTTCTTAAATTTTTCCAAGCTGATCGTCACCGGGCCCATTTGCTGCTGCATAATGGATTTGGCCATGCCGAACACTGGAATTTCTTTGAGATTGATCCATTGTTGAACTTCTTGTTTTTGGCCCTGAACCGTCACTCGGGCTTTCACGTACACGCACTTATAAGTCCCGGCTTTAACAGTCACTGTGTCTTCCTTGGTTTCGATGATTTCAGTATCGCCTTTTTGTGGAACGGGTTGTTCCTTGCCATTGACAATCATCTTTTTGATTTCGCCGGTATTGGGATCAATCAAGATCTGCGAATCTTGCTTTTGACCCATGATTTCCACGTTTTGATGGATCCAAACTCCCTCGTTCGCGATCTTGTCAACTCCCATTTCCATTGCGCCAGTGAGCATTGAAATTTCGAGAGTATAGTTGGTCGTGTCGCCCTCTTTAAAATTCAAACCACCCATCACGTCCTGAAGCGCTTGCCGTTGTTCTTCGCCCTTTATGGATTTGAGTGCCTTCACTGCCGTTTCTAAGCGGCCCAATGATTCCTGAGCCGCCTGAGCCATGGCTGCTTTGATTCTCGCGCTGGATTCAGCTTTGGTTTGTTCGACAAGCAGCAGATGTGTTCGCGATATTCCATATTCCGGAAACCACTCAGACACGGCATAGGCCGATGTTCCCAAGGCGAAGCCCATTCCAAGAGCTAAAAGTTTCATTGCATGTTTCATTGCATTCTTCATTGTTCCTCCTTTGATGAAATGCCCGTGGCGGCTTCGCCGCCCACGCTGGGTTGACAGTGAGACTTCAAACCATCAACGAGTGACCGTCAACATTGGTCTGTGACCCGGCGTTCCGGGAATAGATATGCGTGAGCGGCGATAGTCGCTAAACTCCAAGTTGATTGAGGTTATTGACTAAAACCTTTCGGGGCTTGCTTCCACTCGCTGGACCAACCACTCCTTGGCGTTCGAAAGTTTCGATCAGGCGCGCCGCCCGCGGGTAGCCCAGCTGAAAGCGTCGTTGAATCAATGAAGCGCTGACCTCTTTTTGTGTCGAAGCCCAGGCCAGAATTTCATCATACTTGTTATCGCTTTCGGGATCTCCTTCGCCGCCTCCGCCGGTTGCTTCAGCGATCTCGCCACCGTCTTCAAGAATGCGGCTCAGTTGCGAATCAAATGAGGGTTCTCCCTGTGAGGCCCAGAATCGCGTGACAGATTGAATGTCGCTGTCCTTAAGAAAGGGCCCATGGTAGCGGAGCAAATTCGAGTTGCCCAAACCCTTGAAAAGCATGTCCCCTTGCGCGAGAAGCCGCTCGGCGCCCACCCCGTCGAGAATGATTCGCGATTCCATCGCGTCGGAGACCTTGAAGGCGACCCGCGAGGAAAAATTCGTGCGAATTAATCCGGTGACCACCTCTTTGCGCGGACTCTGCATACAAAGCATCAAGTGAATTCCGCAGGCCCGCGCTTTCTGCGCCAGCCGAACAACTGAATTTTCCACCTGACCCTTATCGGCGACCATGAGGTCCGCGAACTCCTCCACCACAATCACCAGATAGGGGAGGGCCTGAAAATAATAGGTCTCGTCCTTTCCGCCGGTGGCAGGGGCCGCGGCGGAGCCGCCTTGGGATTCCCGATTGATTTTTTCATGTTCCGCGACCTGCTCGGGGCTCAGTTCACCGACGTTTCGATTGTATTCCTCTAAACCTCGCGCCCCAAACTTGCTCATCGACTTATAGCGCTTCTCCATCTCCCTGACCGCCCACTTCAGCGTCAAAACCGCATGCTTCACGTCGGTCACCACCGGCGTCAGCAAATGGGGGATTTCTTCAAAAGCCGCGAGATCAACTTGCTTGGGATCGATGAGTATCAACCGCAGAGTTTTCGGCGAATGACGAAACAGCAATCCGGTGATGGTCGAAACGGTGAAAACCGACTTCCCCGATCCTGTCGTTCCCGCCACCATCAAATGCGGCATGCGCCGCAGATCGACGATCCGGGCCTCTCCCGACGCGTCTTTGCCGAGGGCCACGGGTAGGCGGAGGTCTTCCTGCCAAAATTCCGCGTCTGAAATCATGTCTTTTAAATATACCAGCTCCCTTTGGTGATTGGAGGTTTCAACGCCAACAACGTCGCGGCCAGGGATGGGGGCAAGAATCCGCAGGGACTCACTGGACAAGGCGAGGGCCAAGTCGTCGGCGAGTTCGGTGATTTTACTGAGCTTCACATCGGCATCCGGCTTAAACTCAAACAGCGTCACAACCGGACCTGGCCGAGCCGCGACAATTTCCCCTGTCACGTTGAATAGAGCCAGCTTTTCCTTGAGAAGCTCGCCCTTTTTGCGAATTTCCCTTTCGTCAACACGGACCCTTGAGGCGGGAGGGTCCTCGAGCTCGGACAGTTTGGGAAGTGCCCAGTTTTCGATTCGACCAGCGTGGGGGGCGGATAACCAAGTCGCTGCCTTCGGCACCTCCGCAGCGCCACGGGTGATATTTGCTGGAATGGTCTTTGGGAAACGCACCTTGGCCCGGGGGTCCCCATCAATAACCAGGGAAGCCACAGACTTTTCCACATTAAACTCCTGCGGCGGGCTTGCGTCTCTAGTCCGAGATCGAAAGAGCTTCGGCCAAATCGCCAGGCCCGATCTTCCCCAGCGAAGAAGAATTTTTGCTCTACCTTTGACAGCTTGAAAAAGGTATCCGGTGATTGCGGCGATCCCAGTGCCTGGGACAGCAAGAATCTCCAGCAAGGAGCGATTGAAGGAAAGAAGGATCAACAAAAGAAAGGCGACCCAAAGAACGACTTGGGTCCCAGCGGGCTTAACCAGTTTCAATAAAGCGAAACTCAGACCTTGGCCGACGATTCCAGCGGAACTGACCCGGCCATGAAAAAAGCGAACTTGGGGAAAGTACACATTCAATAGACCAGCGCCGAACGAAACAAGCAAGAGCATCCAAAAAAGCCGGCGCAGTGAATGATTGACCTCGGCCTCCAGAATCAACATCAGCGAAAGAAAACTGAAAGCGATGGGAAAGCTCAGGGCGCCGACCCCAAACAGCTGAAAGAGGGAGTCTGCGATAAAGCTGCCCGCAACTCCGCAAGCATTGCTCACGCCTCCGGACCAGTGAGAAGAACTGAAGGATGGATCCTGCGGCGAGTAGGAATAAAAGGAAATGAGGAAGAAAACCCCAGCCCCGCCACAGACAATCGCCAGGACTTCGTTTTTGAATCTATTCAGACTTCGGGCCATCCACTCAAAATTAATGGATCTTGGCGCCGCCGAGGAGGCCAGTTCGATCGTAGCGCTTTTTCAAGCGCCTCCCGCTGATCTTTGCCGCCCTTGACTCCAAACTCTTGGCATGTCATCTGGACTTAGATCGATGATCAAAGTGAATGAGATTTTCCATAGCATCCAGGGGGAGTCGACTTTCGTCGGGAATCCGACACTGTTCATACGAACAACCGGCTGCAACCTGCGCTGTCATTACTGTGATACAAAGTACTCTTATTATGAAGGTTCGCTCATGTCGATCGAAGACCTTGTTCGCGAAGCGCAACAACGACCTCATTTGAAATACGTTTGCATCACCGGCGGAGAACCCCTTTTACAAAAGGAAGTTTATCCCCTGATGAGCGCACTGTGCGACCTCGGCTACTTCGTTTCACTCGAGACGAGCGGAAGCAAATCCTGTCGCGAAGTCGATGGCCGAGTGAAGATTGTTTTGGACGTTAAAACACCAGCGAGCGGTGAAGGCGATTCATTCCTTTTGGAAAACATTGTCGGTTCACCGTTATCGACGGAATTCAAATTTGTGATTTGTTCGGAAGATGATTTCAAATGGTCAGAAAATTTTTGTCGTCAACATGATTTGTTCGAAAAATTCACTGTTTTATACAGTCCATCATTCGAGGAAGTTGAGCCACAATGGCTCGCTGAAAAAATTTTGCAGCAAAACTCACCTGCACGCTTGCAATTACAGCTGCATAAATATATTTGGTTTCCACACACACGCGGAGTATGAATTCTGATCGGTCAGCGCGCGATCGATCGACCAGAGTGACGATCAACACGGGAAGGTACAATGAATATACAAACTGTAGAGCTCGGTGGCACTGTGACACCCAATCTCAACGGCTCCGATCAATTGTTTGTCGCCAATCTTTCGGCGGTCAGCCTCGAACGATTGGTGAAAAGCAAACTCGAAGTTCTTTTCGAACAACAAAAGGAAGCGCAAGTCGAACTGAATGGACTGTACGGAATTGTAATGGAGCAAGTGGAACGTCCTCTAATTGAAATTGCCTTGCGAGCATACAATGGCAATCAAGTCAAAACTGCGCAGATGCTCGGCATCAACAGAAACACCTTAAAAAAGAAAATCGACACATATAAGATTCGTGTAAAGAAAGGTGTGCAAATCCCGGTTTAAGGGATTATCACCCGTGGCGCTGCGGAGGTGCTGAAGGCACCGACTTAGGTAGCGGAGGTGCTGACGGAGCCGCCTCGGGCGGCGGAGCTCCTGAAGGCACCGACTTGGTTAATCGCCGCCCATGTTTTTAGTCAGCCTTCAGGGGGTGACATGGCCGGCAGAGTTCCCCCACAGAACATTGAAGCTGAGACTTCCATTCTTGGAAGTCTTATGCTGGAATCAGAGGCCTGGGATCAAATCGGTGACTTGATTGAAGCCGAAGATTTTTATCGCCCCTCCCACCAGATTCTTTTTCGCTCCATCAAAACTCTTATTCACCGCAATCAGCCCATCGATCTGATTACGGTGACTAATTTTTTGCAATCGGAAAACCAACTTCAAGGTGTTGGCGGACCGGAGTATTTGATCGATCTTGTGAGCCGAACCGTCACCACGGCCAATGTGGAAAGCCATACCCGTATCGTGCGGGAGAAATCCCTTCTTCGGCGGGCCATTCAGATATCCGGTGAAGTGATCGATCAAGCCTATGCGGAGGACTTCAACTCGGTCGACGAGTTTATCGATCAAAGCGAGGAGAAGTTTTACCGATTGGGTGAAACCACACACGCCGAAGGCCTGGTGGGCCCCATGGATCTGGTGAAAGACAGCATCATCAAGATCGAGGAACTGTACCATCGCAAGGCCGAAGTGACCGGCGTACCCACCGGCTTCACCCTGCTCGACAAAATGACTTCGGGATTGCAAAGCGGGGAATTGGTGATTATTGCCGCCCGCCCTTCCATGGGAAAGACCGCTTTGGCGCTGAACGTGGCCCAACACATTGCCCTTCGCCACAAAAAGACGGTGGCCTTTTTCTCGCTTGAAATGTCGCGTGAAGCGGTGATGATGCGGCTGTTGGCCTCGGAAGCGCGGATCAATATGAAGGACGTTCGTTCCGGGCGTATCTCTGACTCGGCCTGGCCGAAATTGATTGAGGCGGCGGGGGTGATCAGCGATTCTCCCTTCTATATTGATGAAACAACCGGAATCAGCCCTTTTGAACTTCGCACACGCTGCCGGCGACTGAAAGCCCAGCATGGCCTGGACATCGTCATGATCGATTATTTACAGATGATGAAATTGAAAGAGCGGGTTGAAAGCCGGGAGCGCGAGGTTTCAGAAATCTCCCGCACCCTCAAGGCCATTGCCAAGGAACTTCATATTCCCGTCATCGCTCTGGCTCAGCTGAATCGGGGAGTGGAGGGACGAACGGAAAAGCGCCCCATGCTTTCCGACCTTCGCGAATCCGGCTCCCTTGAACAAGACGCTGACATCATCATGATGCTTTACCGCGAGGATTACTACGACAAGGAAGACCCGGAAAAGCAAGGCCACGCCGAAATCATCATCGGCAAACAGAGAAACGGACCCACGGGCACAGTCAAGCTGCGCTTTGATGCTGAGTACACCCGCTTCCGCGACGCTGACCCCGACGGCGCACATCCCATGGCTCAGCCCGCCGGCGCTCTCGGAGGACCTGGTCCATCGGGCAATGGGGGCGCCACCTCTGGCTCTTCGAGTCCCTTGAAGCCGGCTCCGGGGGGCCGCCCTCCCAACTTTGCTCCTGGGGCAAGTCCTTAGAGCGTGTTGGGATTCGGTGCGCTACTGCGGATTCAGCTGAATGGCCACTGGCTTCGCGGAGCAAAACAAAAAAAGCTGCGACGTATCGCAGGGGATAC
>PSRN01000227.1 GCA_003176075.1 Bdellovibrio sp. | reverse complement strand
CTTGACTTTCTTGAGGGTGTTCACGTTGATTCCATACTTGATTTCATCGACGGAGGTCGCCACTGTCCAAGTCGTGTGGCGCAATTTGTAGCGTTTCTTGAGATTCATCGGCTGGTCACTCAACCAGATCAGATCGGCGTCAAATTGAAGGGTGGGCGGGGGAGCATGGTCGACTCCGCAAATCATTGATCCGCGAAAGATGTCAATCTCGCGATCGAGCTGAACGCTCACCGCCTGACCGGCGTACGCCTCGCTCACTTCCCGATCGCCCCGCCGAATGTTGGTCACCGCCGCCTTGACTCCATTGGGAAGCACTTGAACCGTCATGCCTTTGCAAATCCTGCCATTTGCGATCGTCCCGGCGTAGGCGCGCCCATTGGGGTCTGCGGAGGTGCCAACGGAGCCGCCTCGGGCGGCGGAGCTCGTCAGGCCACCGACTTGGCCAAAGCGGAGCGGAAGTTGCACGGGAAGGCGAATTTCTTCCTTTTCCCGATTAACCGCGAAATTCAGATCATCCAAACACGCCATGATCGACGGACCTTGGAACCAGGGCATGTGGGCTGATTTCCGAACCAGATTCTCCCCGTCGACGGAGTTGCAGGGAATCAAATAATATCTGCTGCCTTGCAAGCGCTCGGAGAAATTCAAAAAATCCGCTTTGAGCCGATCAAAGACTTGTTCTGAATATTCCACGAGATCCATTTTGTTGAAGACAACCAGCACCTGACGAATTCCCATCAGATGGAGCAAGAAAGCGTGCCGGCGCGTTTGTTCGGTGATGCCATTTTCGGCGCTGATCAAAAGAATGGCGGCATCGCAACTCGATGCCCCCGTGACCATGTTGCGGGTGTATTGCTCGTGCCCCGGCACATCCACCAAGGTGTACCTTCGCTTTTTGGAAGAAAAATAGCGGTAGGCCACGTCGACGGTGATTTTTTGCTCCTGCTCGTCTTTCAGCCCGTCGGTGATCAAGGAAAAATCGAGCTCCGCCGCGAAGCCCGAGCGCCGGGACCTTTGGCGAACGGACGCGAGTTGATCCACCGGCACGTTGCCGGTTTCATAAAGCAATCGGCCGAGCAACGTCGACTTGCCGTCATCCACACTCCCGGCGGTGCAGACTTTCACGATATATTTCAAAAATAACCCTCCCGTTTTCGGCTTTCCATCGAGGCCTCTGAATCAAAATCAATCACTCTTTGCCCACGCTCCGAATTTGTCGCCACTTTCAGTTCGGCAATGATCTCGGCCACCGTCGAAGCGCGACTTTCAATGGCGGCCGTGCAAGGCGTGCATCCCAGCGATCGATAACGAACCTCGCGCATGACGATTCGATCAGGCGAAAGACCTGGCGGCCCTCCCTCGGCGGGGATCCACATTTGGCCCACTTGAACCATCGGTCGCGACCGGGAAAAATAAAGCGGAACGACTTCGATGCGCTCCATCTGAATATAATTCCACACATCCAGTTCAGTCCAATTGGAGAGAGGAAACACGCGCATGGTCTCCGCCGGCGGCAACAGCCCGTTCAAGAGACCCCACGGCTCGGGTCGTTGATGGCTGGGTTTCCACTGGCCGAACTTATCACGAATTGAAAATATTCTCTCTTTGGCGCGAGACCTTTCCTCATCACGGCGAGCCCCGCCAATGGCGGCATCAAAGCCAAAATGTTCCAATGCCCCCAACAAGCCTTGAGTCTTGAGGAGCGCGCAACACCGCTGGGTCCCCAAGTCATAGGGGTTGGTGTTATTCCTTTGGGCTTCAGTGTTGCCATAAACGTGCAATTCAACTCCGAACTTTTTTGCCATGCGGTCACGGAACTCGTACATTTCCTTGAATTTGTAACCGGTATCGATGTGAAGAAGCGGAAAGGGTATCGGCGCCGGAAAAAAAGCTTTGCGGGCCAGGTGAAGCAAACAGGTGGAGTCTTTGCCAACGGAGTACAACATGACGGGGTTACGAAACTGGGCGACGGTGTCGCGCAGAATATAGATGGATTCGGATTCGAGTTCACTCAAGTGTCGGATTTCACGGTCGGACATTCAATTCATCATGGCAGATGCGATCGGCTCTTTGGAACATCTGGTGCTCCGCTCTATGGAAAAACCAAATCATCAGGCAGGCAAGGCTCCAACTGTGGCTCCATCGGAATCTTGAACCGCGCCGCAAAGTCCGGCGGAAATTGCAGGCTCACGGCCCGCAGGGCTATGCCTGGCTTTGGCCAAGTCGCCTTCGCCCCGTAAAGAGCATCCCCGACAATGGGAAAGCCTTGCAGCGACAGTTCAAGACGAAGCTGATGGGCCTTGCCGGTACGAGGGCTGAGTTTCCACACAAGATAATCTTGCGGAGTCTTCCCCACGACCTCCGCCAGGGTCACCGCCAACTGCCCGTGAGGAGTCTCATAGGATCGCTTCTTGCCACGAAGAATCTTTCTTTGCCAGAGTTGAGGCCCCGTTGCCCGTGGCGTCTGCGGAGGTGCCCTGCCTGCTTGTTCGGTGATCGCCATGTAGGTTTTTTGCACCTGTTGGCGTTCAAACAGGAGGTTGGCTTGCCGATGCGCCACAGGGGTGAGGGCGAAAAGCATCAGCCCGGAGACTTCAAAGTCCAGCCGGTGGACTGGAAAAACGCGAACTCCCAGTTGCTTTTCAAGGATGGACCCCACAACTGGCCGCTGGTCTTCGCGGAAACGGGAAGGGACGGAAAGCGCTTCCGCTGGTTTGTCAACCAGCACCAAATCATCGCTCTGATGCAAAATCTGAATTTTCACGTTTTACGCAAACCGATCAAAAAGATCTCCTTGCTTTGAGAGCGCGTGCTCTGGGGTTTCAGCGCCTCGCACTGCTGAAAACGCTTCTCCATTTGAAGCTTGAACTCACGAAACTCCCCGCCATGAAATAGTTTGCACACGAAATTTCCCCCCGGCCGCAAGAATTCTTCCGCCAAAGCCAGTGCCAGCTCACAGAGCTCAAGGGAACGGGCCTGGTCGGTGAATTTAATTCCGGTCGTCGACGGCGCCATGTCTGAAAGAACCACGTCAAAGTGGCTTCGTCCCAGATTGGAAAGAACCTCCTTCCAATCCACTTGCCGCGCATCACCCAGTAAGAACTGCACGTTGGGAATCGATAAGGTCAGGGGCTTGAGGTCCACCGCCACCACCTGTCCCGGCGCACCTTCTTGCGGTTTCACCCCTTCTTGCGGTTTCACCGTGCGGGACGCCAGCTGGGACCAGGAACCCGGTGAAGCCCCTAAATCCAAGATACAGTCGCCTGGTTTTAGCAAACGGTACTTTTTTTGAATCTCATCGAGCTTGTAAACCGAACGGGCGACAAAATTTTCTTTTTTGGCTTTTTTGAAATAATGATCTCGGGGGTTATAACTCATCATTGATTCCCTGCGGTTGATCTTTGCTGCTGACATACGTAAAACAAAGAACGAGGTCAATGATGGAAGTATTGTGGATCATGGGTGGACTGTTTATCTTTGTGACTTTAGGCTTTTTTGCCGTGGCTCTCTTTTTTCCCGAACTCGTGGGTATTACTGGAAAAGTTGCCCGCAATATCGAAGAAAGTCATCGCGGAGATGATCCCGCCAAGCAACCAAACCCCAACGAATCCGCTCCGGCCGGAAAGACTGGTTCGAAAACCCCTTCAAATTGAATTGCGCAGGCTGGACCACAGGGAAAGGCCGATAATAGTCACTCCCACCAGACTCGTGACCACCTCAGGCACCGGCACCATAATTTGCAAAAACATGAGTGCCGCCAAGGCGGCCACAGCCCAAAAACCGCCGTGCTCGAGAAAGACAAAAGTCTCAAGAGTTCCCCGATCCACCATCAAAAGAGTCAAACTTCTCACAAACATGGCGCCAATCCCCAGTCCAAGGGCAATCAGCGGCAGCTGGCTTGAAATGGCAAACGCGCCAACGACCCCGTCAAAACTAAAGGAAGCATCCAAGATCTCCAAATAAAGAAAAAGACCCAGGCTCGTCCGCCCCGACTGCCCCCCCGAACCCTGAAGCAGGCTTCCCAAACTTTCCGTGACAATAAAAACCAGAATTCCCGCCAAACCTGACCGCAAAAGAGCAGCTGATTCGTTTGGAGGGACGCCATTGGAAAGCAAATAAAGAAATAAAAGCACCACACCGATTTCAATGGATTCCAATTTTCCCAATTTGGCCAGGGGACCTTCGATGATTTTGATCCAGTGGACTTCCTTGTTGACGTCAAAAAAATAGCGAAGAGACGCCATCAACAGGAAGCTTCCACCAAAAGCCAAGATCTGATGGTGCGAGGCCTGCAATAGCCGGGCGTACTCGCCCGACTTAAAAAGGGCCAACTGGAGAGCTTTCACCGGGCCGATCCTTGCCGCGCTACAAACGATCAGGAGAGGAATCACGAAACGCATACCAAAGACGGCAACCCACATTCCCCAGGTCACGAACCGGCACCGCCAAAGGGCATTCATTTTTTTTAAAACCGTGGCGTTCACCACCGCGTTTTCAAAGGAAATGGAAATTTCCAGCAAGGCGAGAACCAAAACGAGGAAAATCCAATCAAACGCGCCAGTGAAATGACCGTGCTCATAATAGCCGAGTACGCCGGCGGCCAGAACGACGACCAGAGTGAGTACGATTGAATCGTAAAAGTAAGTAAGACCTTTTTTCGCCGCCATCCACGGCATTTTTTCATTCGGCTCACGGCCTGTCCATCTATATCTCAACAACTTAAACGACTTAACGGAGCAGTGCTAAGATAAAACGCAATGTGCGCCCCGCACTTGTTTGCGTCATTTGGGCTCACCATAATTTGGAAATCCAGGAAGGCCTCTCCAACATTCCGTTGGTCGTTGATATGTCCGTTCATATTTTTTCCATTGACAGAGTTTCGGCCGTGCAAACTTGCCCTTGGTTTCACGTTACGTTCTTTGAGCCAAGCGGATGTGGTCTGCAGCAAGAACTCGGCACTGCTGGCGTTTTTCGACGTTAAGACCACCTCCGCACAGGGTCGTAAGACTGCATTGGCAAACTCAAAAAACCCGCAAAATCGAAGTTTTTAAGACCGTGGTACCTTCATCTTGATCGCTCTCTTCGAAGAAAGGATTTTCCAAAATGAACTATCAAACTACAAGTTGCACCCTTGCCCGCCTCGGCAGTCTTTCCGATTCAGCTCTTCTTGAAAACACGCAAACTCTCGTCAAACAGGAGCGGGAACTTCTCACAGAAATTCTCCATCACTTAAAGGAAATTGAAAACCGCAGGCTCTTTTCAAGTCTCGGCTACAAATCACTTTTTGACTACGCTGTGAAGCACCTGCAATACTCGGAAGATCAGGCCGCCCGGCGCATCTCAGCGATGAAGCTTCTGAAGGAACTGCCGGAAATTGAAGAGAAGATTGAGTTGGGCTCTCTCACTTTAGCCAATTTATCCATGGCCTAAAACACCCGTGGCGGCTTCGCCGCCCACGAAAGGGTTGTTTCGCCAGGAGAGCAAAGGTGAAGCGCCCCTGGCCAGGGATCAAAAAATGGAGCTTCTTGCAAAGCTTGAGAATAAATCCAAACGCGAAGCTGAAAAGATTGTGCTCAAAGAAAGCTCTGATCCGGCGGCCTTAAGAGGCGACCGGGTCAAGGCTGTCAGCGAGGAAAAAGTCGAATTCCGCTTTACCGCCGGTAAAGAACTCGTAGGGAAAATTGAAAAAATTAAAGGTCTTTTGGCGCACCGTCAGCCTGACCCCTCTATTGGAGCCCTGGTTGATCAGCTTTGCGATATTGCGCTCAAAAAACTCGATCCAGCCCAGTCACCGACTCGCAGGGCTCGCGGCCCCCAGATGCCAGGCCACAAGGCGCCAAACCAACAGACGCAAACCCGGAAAGCGAGAACCAGCAAAGCTCAGGATCACGACGCCCCATCCGGCGAAGCACCGACTGGCGAAGCACCGACTGGCGAAGTACCAACCGGCGAAGTACCAGACTGCAAAGTGACCGAAGCCGCCGGCGCCACCAAGTCTGGTGAAGCAAAGCCAGAAGAG
>PSRN01000098.1 GCA_003176075.1 Bdellovibrio sp. | reverse complement strand
TAAAGAAGTGTAATCTCCTTATTTCGAAAGAAAGATGATTCTTGGCTCTTCAATTGAACCGGAAATCTTTTTTGAAGACCCGCTTAGCCCAAGAAGCCATGTGCGACTCCGAACATGGTATCGGTCACTGTAAAAGCGATGTATGCTAACGCCAACTGGAACAATCAGGGACAATTTAGAGCCTTTATCCCATCATAAGCCTGACAGAATTCGCGAAACTCCTCGGTCACCTCAGGATATTCTTGCCAACCGCGGTAGCATAGTTCGACGGCTTGCAATTCAATATCGGCCAAATCGTGCAGCAGCCGCCATCGGCAGTCCGTCTTGGACTTAAATTTCGACCAATCTCCCCAGTTCTCCGACTGAGTTTTCACCAGGCGACAGGCATCTCGAGCCAATGGCAACACTGGCAAAACCTGTAGCTATCCAGTCGCTCTTACGGTATATAGGACCCCGATGGAATTGGATCAAATCACCTTTCATTTGGAAAATTCGGTCACGTTGAAATTATTGAAAAGCGATTATGCGACGATCGCCGTTGGATTCTTCTTCTATGCCTTCAAGCAAGGGCACAAGGTTCAGATGCCAGAGACGGAGTTGAAGACTCAGCTTGAAATATATTTGCAACAGTATCCCTTGCAGTTTTCTAAGGGCGGTTCAGATGAAATTTCCTATAAAAACCCTTTGCAGCTAAGTGAACGCCTCATATCCATGTGGTGTGACGATAGGCATCGCTTCCTGCGCCGATACTACGATTACGAATCCGAGACGCCCCTGGTTGAACTCAGCTATGATACCGAGCGCGCTTTGGAGTGGATGGAGTCGCTGGAGAAGCGCGAGTTTGTTGGAACGCACTCCCGCTTTTTCATGATCTTTCAAAATCTTCGAACCTTGGTCGAAAACATCAACCCTGATCCCCAAGTGCGTTTGAAGATTCTCGAGAAACGGAAGAAGGAGTTGAACCAAGAGATGAAGGAGATTCAGGAGACTGGCGGCTTCAAGCGAATGGATGCAACGCAAATCCGGGAACGCTTCCTCAATCTGCTCGACGACTCAAGGAGGCTTGTCTCTGATTTTGGGTTGGTTGAGGAGATTTTTAAAGAGCTTACGCAAAAGATCAAAGAAAAAAAACTGATTGAGTTTGTCACCAAGGGGCAGATCTTGGGTGAAATCCTGGATGCCTACGACTATCTTGAAGAATCGGATCAGGGGAAGAGCTTCCATGCCTTCTGGGATTTTCTGATGTCTTCAGAAATGCAGACGGACCTGAATGAAATGATCGATCAAGTGCTCAATGCCGGCGAGATTAAGCGCTACATCCAAGAGATGGGCCACTCCTCCTATGGCTCTCAGCTGAAACGCCTAAAGGCTAATCTTCTGCAGGTGGGCCGCAAGGTCCTGCAATCGAAGATGCGTTTGTCGGAAGAACTGAGGAAGCTTCTTCATCAAAAAGCTCTGCTCGAGAACAAACAGGTTATGAATGAAATCTCCGAAATTAAGAAAATGCTTCTGGAGCACAAGAAAGATTTCTTCCTGAATGAGGGGGGTTCGTTCGTTGAGATTGAATTTCTGCCAGATGTCCAACTTCCCATGGAAAGACCACTTTGGAAGCACTCACAAGAGGCGACTTTTTCCCACCAGGCTATCGAAGTGGGAGAGAGCGGGGATTTGCTCATGGAACAACAGCTTCGGGACCTCAAAAAGAGTTTTTACCTGGATAAGAACCTGATGCGGCAAAACATTTTGAGCCTTTTTGCAAAGAAAGACGAAATCACTTTGCAACAATTAGTCCAAACTTTTCCTGTGGAAAAGGGCCTCTCCGAGATTATCGCTTATCAAGAACTTTTGCAGGAGGAAGCGATCAGCCGCGTTGTCGAAGACCGGTGGGAAAATTTCGAGTTCAAATCAATCAACCGGACTTGTGGAGTTGTCGAAGCTCCGCACATCGTCTACCATCGCAGGTGACAAATGGAACTTAGTGAGAAGAAAAACAGGGAACTTAAGCCGCTTCTCGTCAAGCTGCTTCAAGGATTCGTCACAACCGAGAACCGAAAGACCTGGGAGACCTTGGTGCTGCGGCAAGAGGAGGTCCGCAGTTATTTCAGGTCCCTGGGCTTGTTTCTGCATTTCAGCCGCGAAGATGGCTATGCTTTTTTGAAAACGAGCCCCGACGAAAAATTAAAACCTGAAGCGGACGAAGATTTTTTCGCCGGACACCCGGAAGGTGAAGCCGATGAGGCAGGCGATGCGGAGAACGGGGATCTTTCCAGCATTTCACTGGTGCGCAAGATGCCTTTACCCTTTGATGTTTCGCTCTTGCTGGTCCTACTGCGTGAAGCGTTGGAACAGTATGATGAATCCGTCAGCGATAATTACAGGCTGATCTTGAAAAGGGCGGATATCCACGAAATGTTGAAGACTTTCTACCCCCTGCCGTTTTCGGGAGGGGGCGACGAAATCAAGATTTTGCGCCGATTTGATTCGATCATTATGAAAGTGGTGGGGATGGGTTTTTTGAAAGAGCTGAAGAAAAATTCGGGTGTTTTCGAGGTCCGCAGGGTGATTAAGGCTTTCATTTCCGCTTCCTTCCTACAGGAAATGAAGGACGAAATGGCGAAATTTGTCAAAAACAAAAATAAAGAAAACCAGGATGTGGGTGAAATACCGTGAATAGTCAGGTCGAAATTCAAAAACCGAATGGAATGCAAAAGCCGGGTCAAACTAAAGGAGAAATCCCTCCCCTGGCCTCCTTTCAATCATCGCCCGTATTGTCTCTGGAGAGTGGAGGATACAAGCTTCAATCGGTGGAGATCCTGAATTGGGGAACCTTCGACCGGAAAATCTGGAAGATGGAAACCCTTGGCGAATCCGCTTTGATCACCGGGGAGAACGGTTCCGGCAAGTCCACTTTAGTGGACGCTTTACTCACCTTGCTCGTTGCAAATAACAAACGCAATTACAACCTGTCATCAGGCAGTGGTAAAAGGGAGCGCTCGGAGGCAACTTACGTCCGTGGCGCCTACGGACGAGAGAAGGACCCTAAGGGCATTGAAAAAACTAAATTCTGCCGCCCTGAAGAAGGTACCTATAGCGTCTTGATTGCTCAATTCGGGAATCGGCTTTTGCGCGACGTCTATAGTCTCGCACAGTTCTTTTGGTATGAAAAAGGCGAGCTCAGGAAATTTTTTGTCACCTCGCAAGAGGCGCTTACCATCGACGGTCACTTTTCGGGATTTCAAAATTCACAGGAATTGCGCAAGCGGCTGCGAAGCCTTCACAAAACGAGCGTGTTCGACAGCTTTAGTGATTACCAGCTGAACTTCATGGGATATGTCGGAACGAAATCGCTCAAAGCCATGGATCTGTTCAACCAAGTGGTGGCAATCAAGGAGATTGGCTCACTGAGCGAATTTGTCCGCAAGCACATGCTGGAAGCACAAAATGTGCAAGAACTGATTGATCAGCTTTACATGAACTATGACAACTTGAACCTGTCCCACCAGGCCATCCTGCAGGCGCGCCAGCAGTTGGAACTCTTGGAACCCATTGGCGAAGGGGCGAAGCAGTTAAAAGAGCTGGAGGAGTCACGCTCGGGCCTTGAACAGGAAGAGAGGAAAATCCCGCTCTACTTGAATCTGCAGAGAAAGAGTATTCTCGAGGAGAAGCTCCACAAGACATCGGTCGACAGCGAAAGGAAAAATCAGGAGCAGATCCGGATTCAAGAGGAACTCGGCTCCGTGGAGGAGAGGAAAAACCAGCTCCTCATCGCCATCAACCAAGACGACAGCGCCAAAGAAATCGATCGCTTACGGCTGCTGATAAAGCAACAAGAGGAGCTGAAAAGGCAAAAGCACAAAGCTTATGTGGAATATGAAAAGCTGCTGGGAACGTTGAAGCTTAAGCCTGAGCCGAATTTGAAATCTTTCACCGACTGCCGCGAAAAGGTGAAGGATCTGGAGTTTCAATTCACGGAAGAGAGCCGGGACCTTTCTGAAAAGATCTACCAGGGACGCAAGGAAAGCGATGTTTTGGACGGCCAGATTCACCACCTGGAAGAAGACTTGGCTCACCTTAAGAAGGTGAAAGGGAATGTCCCGATCGACCACCTGAAGGTTCGCGAAGCCCTTTGCATTGAACTGCAGGTTGAAAAAAGCACTTTACCTTTCGTGGCCGAGCTGATCCAAGTCAAAGATTCTGAAAAGAAGAAATGGAACGTTTCGCTCGAGAAAGTGTTAAGATCATTCGGGCTCAGGATTTTGATCCCCTCGGACCTTTACACCAAGGTGAACCGTTACTTGTCCAAAAACGCCATTGGCATCAAGCTTTTGTACCACAAGGTGGACTTTCACAATCCCACTTCACGCTTGAACGATTCGGCTCGTGACCGTCTCTTCCATAAATTGGATTTTCATTCCAGGTCGCCCTATGTTCCATGGATCAAAAACCAGATCGTCAGCGACTATGATTATGTCTGCACGGAAGATCTGGCGACCTTTCAGTCCTCTTTCAGGGCATTAATGCCCAGTGGATTGATCAAGCGGGGCCATTCCCTGCATGAAAAAGACGACCGTGGCGCTTCATCAAGCGCTCGGTCCCTTCTCGGTTGGGACAACGCCTCGAAGCTGCAGGAAATTCAAGAGCACTATACCCAGTATAAGAACCGAAGGTCGGAGTTGGCGGCACAAATGGGCAAAATGGAAGAGCGAAGCGAGGAATTGGATCGTCTGAAGATTCATTGTCGGGATGTTCTAAATCTCGGGAACTATTCGGCGCTGGACTGGCCATTTTGCGAGGAGGAAATTGACAAACTTTCTCAGCAGAAAGAGAAACTGGGCCACCATTCAGTCAAGCAATGGCAATCCGATCTGGACAAGCTGACGGAAAGAGAAAAGATCTTGCGTGGCCAAAGAGATCAAATTCTTTCGGACTTGGGTATCTTGAAATCACAGTTAAAGAGCTTGCCCCAGGAGATTGAGCTGTGCCAGCTCGTCATCCAGAAGATCCTGGAAACGATGTCGGTGGATATTCACGACCCGGACTTATTCACATCCGTTGTCAAAAACTTGAAAAGGCGGAAAGTCGTCATTTCGGAAAAATCATCTGAGCAAC
This sequence comes from Bdellovibrio sp., assembly GCA_003176075.1. Classification (GTDB taxonomy): domain Bacteria; phylum Bdellovibrionota; class Bdellovibrionia; order Bdellovibrionales; family Bdellovibrionaceae; genus PSRN01. Next base: position 5,016 of record PSRN01000098.1, on the reverse strand, counting down.
TGAATCTTTTGCAGAGAGATCTTTCGGAGGAGTTGGCCAAGGAGAAGGCGGCTTGCGAGTCCAAACTATCGCAGGTAAAGACATCCCTCATCAAGAAGATGACCCAATACAAGGTGAAATTCCCCGATCTCTCGGGGGATTTGCAGCCCGCCCTCGAGTATCTCAGTGATTTTTTGACCGTTCTGGAAAAGGTGGCGAAAGAATCCCTGCCCGAGCACGAGAAACGGTTTAAAAACCTTCTTAACAAGAGCGTCGTGAGTGACATGGCGGCGTTTAAGTCCACCTTGGATTTGGCCTATGATGAAATCGTCGAGGCTGTGGGCGAACTCAACCAGTCTTTGCTGCAAATCCCCTACACAGATCAGTCCTATGTGCAGCTCAACGTCACACGAAGCAAAGACGTCGATGTCAGGGAATTCAACAACATGCTCAAGAATTCCCTCAAAACGACTGAGCAAAAGGTGGACTTGGAAGAAAGCTTCAACCAAATCAAAAAAATCCTGGATCGCATGAAGAAGGACGGCAATTGGTGCAAAGAGGTGACGGATGTCCGAAACTGGGCTGAATTCTATGTTCTGGAGCTCGCTTTAGACAATAAGGAACAGAGGAATTACTTCGCCGACTCATCAGGGCTTTCCGGTGGGCAAAAAGCCAAACTGGCATTCACGATTTTGGCCTCCGCGATCGCCTATCAATATGGCTTACAAAAGGAAAATGCGAAAGATAAGTCGTTTCGCTTCATCGTCATCGACGAGGCCTTCAGCAAATCTGACGACAAAAATTCTAGGTACGCCATGACGTTGTTTCACAAATTGGGGCTTCAATTCTTCGTCATCACGCCAAAGGACAAGATCTATTTGGTCGAGCCATTCGTAAAGCATGTGTTTTTGACCCATATTAATGAACAGCAGAATGATTCCAGGGTCTCAGCTTTCAACATCAAAGAATTTTATCATGACGAGCGCGCTCGATAAACTCAGTTTTACGAAGAAGAGGAATTTCAAGCCCACTTGGAAGACTCAAATCGAGGATTTCTTGGAGTCCTCGACCTTGCCTTCTCAAGAGCGCGGTTTGGAAGAATCAAGGTGGGAGACTGTTGCCGAATTGTTGGAGTTTTTGCAAACCGATCGGACCTCGCCTTTATTGTATTTCTCTTTTTTCGGGGAGCTGTTTTATTTCGATCCCAATTCGCACTGTCTTTTCGCTTTAAAGACCGACTATGGTCGCAACGTGGGGATCGGCCCTTTTTCCATAGAAGGACAGCTTTTGCAGGCGCTGGAGCCTTTTTTGTTTTCGGATCGGGAGTCTTATTTGCAATTGGATTTGCCGGAGCTGTTTTGTGACTCTTGGTTCGAAGGCATCTCCCAATGTGGGCGTTTGCTCGTAGCTATCCCAGGAGCAGACGAATTCAGCTTACCCTCCATGTCAGGGGCTCACTACAAACACTTGCACTACGAGGAGCAAGTTTTGCGGTTCGTCCCGACCATGAAACTGGAGCAAGAGCAAGAGAAAGAGAAAGAGAATGAGCAGGGGCAGCTGCAATGTTGGGGAGAATTCAAGAGTGAATCCGATTTGAACATTGATCTTTGGCAGATCAAGAAAATCATAGGGCAGACTCTTCTGGCACAGGACGGCCTTCTTTTCCGCTTCGCAACTCCAGCCAACCGGCTTCCAGGAAATCGAAATTTCAATGAACTGGCGCTGTGGGCGAAGTTTCTTTTGCAGAAGGGAAAATTCAGCGTCCCCGCCCCGGAGATGGGGGATTTCTTCGTCTTTTTCATCAATAAATGGGGTATGTTTGATTGGAAATTGCCAGGGGTTCCGCGTTTGACATTGAAATCGTCGACTCCGCAGCCGCTGCTGTACCTTAAAACTCTGTCGAAGGAATTCGTCCCGCACAGTAAAATCGAAGCTCAGGTGTGGTTCCGGTATTCCCATGTGGAAATACCCGATTTTCGCCATCAGAGCACAAGAAGGCGATTGGCTCTCGACTTTGAAAGCGATGCTGTGGGCCACACAGTGTTTTTGATCGACCAGGAAGCGGAGGACCATTTCACGCGGGATGAGCTGCAAAAGCTGGAGGCGGTGAAATTCGACCTGCACAGAAGCATCTTCAAAATTCCCTTCGAAAATGTTCACGATGCGATTTCGTCGCTCTTAGAGAAGAATTGGGAGGTTTGGGCGGAAAACATCCAGGTCAAACTCCTCAATGACTATGTCATGAGGGTCTCTGCTAACGGCTCTTCTTTCTGCGCCGAATTTGAAAACACCCAGAAGGGACTTCAATTTGAAAGCTGGCAAATCATCCATATCTTGAAGAAGAAATCCGCTTTCGTCCGTTTGGATGACGGGACTCTGGGTGTTCTTCCAAGAACGTGGCTGGATCAATTGCAACAACTGTATCGGCGCTGTCTCGACGACGAAAACCCGTTCTTTGAAGCCGCGGATTGGTTTAGCAGCTCATGGGACCGGCCGGAGGAAGAATCTATCCCCGCCTTTGGTGATCAAAAATTTGAAAGTATACTCGACAGATTTCGCGATTTTTCAGGTGGCGGGTCCCAGGATATTCTCTTGGAACCATCGCCTCACTTCAATGGCGAGCTGTACCCTCACCAAAAAGAAGGCTTGAGTTGGCTCGTGTTCTTGAATGAACTCAAGCTCGGCGGCCTCCTCGCCGATGAGATGGGTTTGGGTAAAACGGTGCAAATTTTGGCTTTTTTGGATCTGTTGAAATATACCTCGCCAGAGGAGGAGAGCAGCCAGCCGGTGACCACTCTCATTATCACGCCAAAATCATTGATCTCCCAGTGGGTCGAAAGCGTGCAAAAATTCACACCTCAATTGAAAGTGGCTCTATGGAGCCAGCATGAACAGGTCCACGCCGACATCGTTCTCGCCACTTATGGTGTCGTTCGACGGCACATTTCGAATTTTGCCCGGCTGGCTTTCCACCGGGTGATCCTCGATGAAGCGCAACTGATCAAAAACGAAAACTCCAAGCTGAGCCGGTCAGTGAAGGCTCTCCAGGCGTCGCATCGGGTCGCTTTGACCGGCACGCCCATTGAAAACCACTTTAATGATCTGCTCTCAATATTCACCTTCCTCAACCCAGGGTTACTCAGATGGAACGATTTTGCTTTAGCGAGCCCGCCACCTGAAGGTCAGAATTTTTCTGAGCAGAATTTTTCCCAATGGAGTGAGGATAGGTTCAAAGCGCAGTTCAAAAAGCTGAAGCCGCTGATTTTGCGGCGGAAGAAAAAAAACGTCATTCAAAATCTCCCGGAAAAATTCGAGGAGACGCTGCGAATCCAGCTGGCACCGGAGCAAGAACAAATCTACAATCAGATCAAAAGCTACTACGCGGATCAACTGCAGAACATCCGTTCCGAAGAAGAATTCAACGAGCATAGGCTTTTCTTTTTGGAAGGGCTACTGCGTTTGCGGCAAGTATGTTGTCATCCGCAAATGATCTATAAACCCGAAGACACTCGCATCCCCCTGAATTCCGGCAAGCTGCAATATCTCTTGGAGGACTTGCCAAAAAGACTGACCTCGAACAATGGCAAGATATTGGTATTTTCACAATTCGTCAGTTTCCTGAAAATTATTCGCAAGGATTTGGAAACCCGGAACATCCCCTTTTCCTACCTGGATGGACAAACCCAAAAAAGAGAGCAAATCATCGAGGAGTTCCAAAATCAATCGGAAATCAGGATCTTTCTTTTGGGCCTAAAAGTTGGGGGTGTTGGCCTCAATCTTACTTCCGCGAATTTCTGCTTCCTTATGGACCCTTGGTGGAACCCCGCTGTCGAGTCCCAAGCTATCGATCGAATGCACCGGATCGGGCAGAACAAAAGCGTTCATGTGCTTCGATTGATCAGCGAGAATACTATCGAAGAAAAAATCATCGAGCTTCACAAGCTGAAGGCCAAATATGCCGAAGTGGTTTTTGATACAGAGGCTGATTTTTTGAAAAACCTGACTCGTGACGATTTCACAAATCTGTTCCGGTAATTCGAAAGGTCACCTCATTCGTGGCCGACTTGCCGACTCCATGCCCTTTGTCGTTGATCCAAAAATTCAATTTCCGCCTGGCTAAAACCAAGGTCGAGGCGAACCGTCGCGTTCATTTTCTCAATCCGATGCGGGACACGGTGCTCAACTTGGCGAAATCGTTCAATAAACTCACAACTCGGGTCGCGTCCCTCGGCCTCGCACAGGACTTTAAACCAGCGGGTGCCGAAGCGAACATGGTCCCTTTCTTCACGAGCGATTTGGCCAACAATGGCGTGCACGGGAGAGGGTGGAACGCCAGTCAGGCGGCGAAGCAAAGTCTCCGCCGCGTCCAAGCCGTTTCCTTCAAGATAACGGTGAACGATCAAAATGCGATCGAGTAAGCTGTCGGCGCCGCTGACTGAAGACCACAGAGCCAAATGGACAGGCCAATGTCCCCAGGAATATCCCAGGTCGTGAAGGCCGCCCAGACAAAGCGCAAGATGGTTGGCCTCACCGCGGACCAGCGCCACAAGCTCTTCGCGAAACTCCTCGGGCGCCTCGGGGAACTCTTGCCAGGTGCGGTAGCAAAGTTCGACGGCTTGCAATTCAATATTGGCCAAATCATGCAGCAGCCGCCCCTGCCCCTCAGTCGTCGATAGCCCCCGCCGAGGCGGCATTTGATCGGCTCCCAAGACTTGTAAATCCCGTCCCGGTCGCTCTGGGACGGATTGCGCGGGCTCAAGGTCTTTGTGCGCCAAGAATAACTTTTCACTGATTGAAGCAACCGTCAGCAGGTTCGTCTCCGCAGATTTGGTCTCATTGGATGGGGCGGATAGATTGAGGCGTGTCTTCATTTTCACGGCGTGTCCATAATTGCGCGAGGACTTCGATCCTCATTAGACTTAGGGCTTAGAGTTGAACTTTCAAATTCTTTCGCAGAACAGGAATTTGCAATGGGAAAATCTTGGAAAAATCCGATCAAAGCCGCCAATGCCGCCAAGAAAGGCGCCGTCTTCACCA
>PSRN01000039.1 GCA_003176075.1 Bdellovibrio sp. | reverse complement strand
CGGTCGTCTACGTCACTCCGCTCGCCACGAGTGAGGCGAAGGTTGAAGCCCGCGAGAAATCCTTTTCGACCCCCTCGGGAACCGACGGGGACAAGGCCCGCTTCGCCCAAGTCGCCGGCCAGTTCCCAAATTTCTTTCAGATTTTGGATCGCATTGAAATGAAGGGGGAATCAGGCAAACTTTCTCTTCCCGCGCCCCTTGATGGGTTGCCGGTGCTTTCGGCTCCACGGACTTCCGATGACGTGAGCTTCGGGATGGACGGAATCACTCGCCGAATTATGCTGGACTATCAGGAGCGTCCGCTCGGTCACCCCCTGATCGCCCAGCTCGCGCGGCCGCAGCTGACCAAAGAAGATCTTTATAGGTCCGCTTTTCAAGTCGCCGACACCTGGCAGGTGTGGATCGACTATGTTCAGCCGACCACCTTTCCAATGAGCAAGTTCGAGGATGTGGTGAACGGACATGAAAGCGCCGATCGTTTTCGCGACAAGATTGTTCTTATCGGCGATGACTTCGACAAATCGATTTTCAATTACGTGCGGACCCCACTTCAGAGGGGCAGCCTCACCACCCCTGATGTCATGATGCACGCCCAAATGATTGATACTCTGATTCGCGAATCGGCACCCTTATCGGCGCCGACCTGGTTCAATTGGCTGATGACCTCGGTCATCGCCCTCTTGACCATTCACGCCGTTTTTCACGCCTCGCCTCTCAAGGGATTTTTGTTTCTTGGAGCCACCGCGCTGGTCGTCGGCTTGATCGGATTTTTTGCGTTTTGGCCCTTCGGCGTGATGGTCGCCCTGGCTCACGCCTGGCTGACCATTTTTTTGACGTATTATTTTTTCATCCCCTATCGCCTGCTGATCGAGAGCCGCAGGAGTTGGCAATATTTTGAAAAGCATCGGCTGCTTCAAGAAATCGAAGAACTCAAAACCAATTTTATTTCAATGATATCGCACGATCTAAAAACCCCCATCGCCCGGATCCAAGGTATGGTTGATTTGATCCTGCGCGACGGCCAAGGTGGCCTCAGCGCCGATCAACGCGAGGCCCTTCGCCTCATTCAGGGTTCAAGCGACGAACTGCTAAAATTTACCAATTCAGCCCTCGATTACGCCAAGATCGAAAGCCGGGGGATTGAACTCAAAAAACAAAGTGTGGATGTCAACGAATTGATCAAGGAGTGCCTTGCCAATCACGAATTCCTGGCGAAAGACAAGGACATCGAGCTGCGTTCTGAACTCGAGCCGCTGTTCCCCTGCGCGGTCGATCCGGCTCTTTTAAGGCAGGTCATTTCAAACCTGATCGAGAACGCCATCAAGTACAGCCCGGAACACTCTAAGGTCTTGATATCTTCGGAAGAAAAGGACGGTCACATTGTCTTACAAATCGCCGATCAAGGCCCTGGAATTCCAGATGACGAACTTCCACACATCTTCATGAAATTTTTTCGGAGTCGAAGCGCTAAGTCCTCTCCCGTCAAGGGGTCAGGCCTGGGACTCTATCTTGCAAAGTACTTCGTCGAACTCCACGGAGGACGAATTTGGGCTGAAAGCGAATTGGTTCAGGGCTCAACCTTTACGGTTGAGTTGCCCCTGAGAAATGCTTAATAGTCCATTGGAAAATTCATGCAATTTCGCTATATTTGCCGATTATAACTGGTCGGGTGTAACTGCTGTGTTTGAAACCCGTGGCGGCTCCGCCGCCCACGCTGTCCTCGGAGTTCGGGGGGTAATTCATGGGCGCCAAAATTCATGCCAAAATTCACGCCCTAGTCGCTGACGACGATGCGGGTTTGCGTTTCGCCATACGCACGGCTTTACAGGCTACCGGACGATTTGACGTCAGCGAGGCCGTTGACGGTGTCGAGGCGGTCGAAAAGGTTCGGGAAAAGCCTATTGAAGTGGCCATATTGGATGTCGATATGCCGCGCCTGAGCGGCCTTGAAGCGTTGCGGGCGATCAAAGAGCACAATCCCGGCACCATCGTTCTCGTGCTGACGGCCTTTGTCTCTCTCGATTCGGCCGTGCAAGCGGTGAAAGACGGCGCATACAACTATCTTTCCAAACCTGTTCTGACCGAGGATTTGATCACCGTGGTTGACCGGGCTCTGGCCGCCCAAGCCTTGATTTCACACGTGGCCGCTTCAGCTCCGATACTGATGGAGGAAGGCCGAAAATTCATCGGCCAAACCCAGCAAATGCAGCGCGTGTTTGGTTTGATCCATCGCCTGTCGAAGGTCGACACGCCAGTCCTTATCCGCGGCGCTTCGGGCACCGGCAAAGAATTGATCGCCCGGGCGATCCACTTCAATTCCTCGCGCAAAGAACAAAGATTTGTCGCGCTCAATTGCTCTGCCATTCCGGAAAGTCTTTTTGAGTCCGAACTTTTTGGCCATGAGAAGGGTTCGTTCACGGGAGCGGACCAGCGAAAGATCGGGAAGTTTCAGTTCGCCGAGGGTGGAACACTTTTTCTTGATGAAGTCGGCGATCTTCCTTTGCTGATGCAAGTGAAGCTCTTGCGGGTGCTGCAGGAAAAGGTTTTTACTCCTGTGGGGTCCAATCGGGAAATTCCCAGCAACGTCCGGATCGTCGCCGCCACCAACCGGCCCCTCGAAGAGATGATGCAAAAAGGTAGTTTTCGTGAGGATCTCTTTTACCGGCTGAATGTGATTCCCATGTTTTTGCCCTCATTGGTGGACCGCAAACGGGATCTGGATCAGTTGGTTCAATTCTTTATCAAGAAATTCAATCAACTCCATGGCAAGAGAGTGTCGGGAATCGCCCCGGACGCCCTGGCCGTACTGAAGAAATACAATTGGCCCGGCAATATCCGGGAACTCGAAAACGTCATTGAACACGCCTTTATCATGGAGGCTGGCCATATTCTGACCCTGCGGTCACTCCCTGAATCCATCCTGAACGCCACGGGTACGGTCCTGCCGGAATTCAGCGAAGAGACGGAGGTGGGCAAATGGAACCTCACGGACAGCTCCGCCATGGGAGAAACTGACAACCCGAACAACATTGGTGTTCGCGATAGGGACGACGGTGAAAGCGACGGCCAAGGCGGCGAAGGCGGAGAAGGCGGCAGCGAAGGCGGAGAAGGCGGCAGCGAAGGCGGCGACGCGGGGGACGACGAAGGTCTCCTTGAGGAGCCAGGCGGGGATTCGCCAGCATCCCTTTTTGCCGCCCCTCAGAATTCATCGCTGGACTTCAACGCACAAAAAGAAGCTTTTGAAAAGGAATTTATCATTCGGGCTTTAAAGGCGTTCAAAGGGCGAATCAACCAAACCGCGCTGCACGCCAATATTCCTAAGAAAACATTGCTGCGAAAGATCGAGAAATACGGGATCAATGCTAGAGAGTTTTTCATCTGACACGCTTAGGGCCCGTCCAATGTTTGGCTCACGCCAATTTCTTGGTACCACGCTTGGTTTAGCTATATGCCAATTTCATTGGTACCACGCGGTTTGCGCTTGAAATGAGCTGCTTAACGAATTAGCGTTTTCCCGCCTATGACCATGAACCCCTTGCCTCCGCAGGCTTACACGCGAGAGACGCTGATTAAAGCTTATGAGTGGCTGCAATCGCAGGCGCCAAATGTTCAGCAGCTGGCTACGACTCCCGAACTGTTAGTCAGTTTGTTTCAAAAGGCAAAGATTCAAAGCTCTGAGGCCCTCGATCGCTCGAACGCTCAAAACTTTAAATCCGAGCTGAAAAACCTGGCCAGCCGTGTGGGCGAATTCGAAACCGCTCCGGCCGTCGAAGCGCTGGCTGAAGCGAGCTTGGCACGAACTGCTTTGACTCCCGCTTCATCGCGCCCTTCTCATGCCGCTGACGCAAACCCGGGCGGAGGTCCCGCGGCGGCAAAAAGCGAGGTGACGGGATTTGACCAGCGGTCGCGACAGATGATCCATGAGATCAGGGTGCTTCTAAATCTCAGCTCGGACGAAGAAGCCCTGCGAGCCATGCTGGCTGTCGCCCACCAAAAGATTCGTCGCTTCACCGAGCTTTGACCCCGACGTATGGTGGTCGATTTGACTCTCCGCCCGATCTGCAAGTAAGGTGGTTTGATGCCAGATTACAAATCCACTCTTCGATTGCCGCAGACCGATTTTCCCATGAAGGGCAATCTTCCTCAACGCGAACCTTCAATGCTGAAGAACTGGAAGGACAAGGACATTTACCGGAAGATGGTCCATCGCAATAAGGGAAAGCAGCGCTTTGTCTTTCTCGACGGCCCTCCTTACGCCAACGGCGGCATCCATATGGGACACGCCCTGAACAAGGTCCTGAAAGACATCATCATCAAATACCGAAATATGACGGGACAATGGACACCCTTTGTTCCTGGCTGGGATTGCCATGGTCTTCCCATTGAACATGGCGTGATGAAGGAGTTGGGCGACAAAGCCAAGGAGAAATCCGACCTTGAGATCTTGAGCCTGTGCCGGGCGGAAGCGGGCAAGTGGGTCAAGTTGCAGAACGAACAGTTTCAACGACTCGGGATCCTGGCGGATTGGGAAAATCCCTACATCACCATGGATGCTGACTATGAAGCCGAGGAAATTCGTGAGTTCGCCCGCGCTTACGCCAAGGGCGCCATTTATCTTGGAACAAAGCCGGTCTATTGGAACTGGTCCTTGCAAACGGCCTTGGCCGAAGCCGAAGTCGAATACCACATGCACAAAAGCCCTTCGATTTTTGTTCGCTTTCCGGTCCTGGACCCCGGCACATTGGATCGCTTTCCTCCCACGACAAAACCGCTTTCAGTGGTCATTTGGACAACAACACCATGGACCCTTCCAGCGAATTTAGGAATCGCTTTTCATCCGGAATTCAACTATGGAGTCTTTGAGACCGACTCTGAAGCTCTTGTTATCGCCACCTCTTTGCAAAAATCCTTCGAAAAAGAATCGGGTCTTCGACTGAGACTCAGGGGTGAGGTGACGGGCGCCAAACTGGAAGGTGGTTTTGCCCGGCACCCCTTTCTTGAGCGGAATTCGCTCTTTGTCCTGGGGGAGCATGTCACCCGGGATTCAGGCACGGGAGCGGTCCACACCGCCCCAGGGCACGGCGCGGACGACTACAAGGTCGGCCTGAAATACGGCTTGCCGGTTCTTAGCCCGGTGGGCCCCGATGGAACCTTCACCGCGGAAGTTCCTGAATTCAAAGGCGTTCATATCTTCAAAGCCAATCCTTTGATCATCGAAAAACTTCGCTCGCTCGGAAGGCTGGTTGCGGCCAAGGAAATCGAACACAGCTATCCCCACTGTTGGCGGACAAAGATTCCATTGATCTTTCGCGCGACTCCGCAATGGTTTATCGGCCTGGATCATCCCGAATCGCAAATTCGTGAAAAAACGCTCAAAGCCCTCGCGGATATTCGCTTCTTTCCAAGTTGGGGAGAACCCCGTCTGCGCGGCATGCTCGAGAATCGTCCCGATTGGTGTCTTAGCCGGCAACGCATTTGGGGCGTTCCGATACCGATATTTTATTGCAAAAAGACCGGAAAGCCTTTGGCCGACACCGAGGTCATGATGAGGGTCGCCGATCTGGTGGAACGAGATGGCGGCATCGAGGCCGTCGCGAAACACCCGCCTGAATATTTCATTGGCTCGTTTAAGCCGCGGGCGGAGGATCCCGATTTTGGCTCCGAGGGATTTGCCTTCGGCAAAGACATTTTGGATGTTTGGTTTGATAGCGGCATCGCCCACGCCGCCGTTCAGAAAAAGAAAATGGGGCTACCGCTTCCCGCTGACATTTATCTGGAAGGATCAGACCAACACCGCGGCTGGTTCAACACTTCGCTCTTGTCATCGATGGTGACCAACGGAAAGCCTCCCTTTAAGGCGCTCATCACGCACGGATTTATCAACGACGCGCAGGGCTTCAAAATGAGCAAGTCCAAAGGGAACAAAGTGGACCCGGCCGAGATTTGCGAAAAAAGCGGAGCTGAAATTCTGCGCTTGTGGTGCATTTACGAGGACTACGGCCAGGACTTGACCTACGGGCCGGAGCTCTTTGAACGGGTGACGGAAACTTATCGGCGCATCCGCAACACCATGCGGTTTTTGCTGGGCTCGCTGAATGATTTTGATCCCGCCAAAGACAGTGTCGGCTACGCGGATTTGACTCTCGTCGACCAATGGGCCTTGGCGCGATTGGCTGACCTTATTGTCAAGGTCGGGACGTCCTACAGGGAGTTTTCATTTTACCGCGTTTATCATGCTTTGAACTCTTACTTTACCGTCGATTTATCGGCCATTTATTTGGACCTCTTGAAGGATCGGCTTTACACTTGGAAGGTCGAAGGCAAACCCCGGCGATCAGCCCAAACCGTTCTTCATCACATCACCGAAAATCTGGTCCGCCTGATGGCTCCGGTCCTTTCATTTTTGAGCGAGGAAGTTTACGGCTATCTCAAAGACCCCAAGGTGGGCGGCGGCGCCCAAGTCGGTGCCTCCGGCACCTCCGCAGACCCCAGCGTGGGAAAAAAAGCTGAGAGCGTCTTTCTGCTCGATTTTCCCGTACCACCAAAGCCCTGGGAGCGTCCTGAGCTGTCCGAACAATTCGCCAAGCTTCTGGAAGTTCGCGGATCGGTGCAAAAAGCCCTCGAAGAGATGCGGGCGCAAAAACTTGTGGGTTCGAGCCTTGAAGCGCAGCTTTCATTGACTTGCGAGGGTGAAGTTTACCAAACTTTCCAAAAAATCGCCCAACAAGGCCCTTACTACCTGCGCGAGTTCTTTATCGTCTCTCAGGTTCACCTGAAACAGGGACCTTTACAGGTGCAAGTTCAAAAAGCCGAGGGCGAAAAGTGTGTTCGCTGCTGGACCTATTCCCCGGACACAAATAAGAATTCCCAATTTCCGAAAATTTGTGGAAAATGCGTTGAGGCTCTGAACGTGGGTGTAAAATGAAGATACAAAAGCGCTACGTGATCCTAATCGCATTTTCCGCCTTGATCGTGGCCCTTGACCAACTTGTGAAGATGTACATTCACCTTCATTATCAGGTCGGCGAATCTGTTCCAGTGATTCCGGGTTTTTTCAACATCACCTACGTGCGCAATCCGGGGGCGGCATTTGGTTTTCTGGCGCAAACCCATCCAGATTTTCGCGAAACCTTCTTTCTGCTGATGCCGCCGGTGGCCTTGATCGTTATCCTGCTGATCATGCGCACGGTCTCCGAAGCCGACTACGTGCAGATCTTTTCACTGTCGTCGGTCTTCGGCGGCGCCATCGGCAATTACATTGACCGTCTGCAATTTCGTTACGTCATCGATTTTCTCGATTTCCACTGGAAGGAACTTTACACCTATCCGGCCTTCAACGTGGCCGACTCGGCGATCGTGGTGGGGATCGGCGTCCTGATCTCGCTGATGCTTCTGGAAAACAAAAGCAAACACCAAAATGCGACCTGACAAGGGCCCTAAGCAAGCGTGGGCGGCGAGAAGCCAAGTCGGTGCATTCGGTGCATTCGGTCCCTCCGCAGCGCCACGGGTGGAAAATGCAACCTGAAATCAGCGTCGGTTCATTGGTGGGACTTCCCACCTACTTCGTCGTCCTCAGTCTGGTTTATTCGTTTTTGATTTTTTCCGCTTGGAAATGGGCGCAGATTTGCGGCTTTCCGCAAGACCACGCCTTGAACCTCGCGCTGCTGAGTATTGTCAGCGGGGTTGTGGGAGCTCGGGTTTTCCATGTCCTCTATGAATCCCCTGATTATTATCTTCTGTTTCCCAACGACGCCTTTCGCCTGTGGCAGGGCGGGTTTGTGTTTTACGGAGGTTTCACGGCGGCCCTCGCTTCGTGTTGGATTTACCTGCGCGTCCATCGCTTGAATTTTTGGCGATGGGCTGACTTGGCCGCACCTCTTTGCGCCATGGGCGTGGGCCTGGGCCGCATTGCTTGCTTCATGGCCGGCTGCTGCTTCGGCAAAACTTGCGACCTCCCTTGGGCTTTCCACGGGCGCCATCCTGTTCAGCTGTACATTACGTTTTTGGAGTTGGGGTATGCGGCCCTTCTTTTTCGCCTGTCACTGCGCAGGCCGACGCAGGCGGTACAATCAATCCAGGTGAAGCTACTTGCACTTGATGGAAGCTTGTTTTGGCTGTGGATCTTGCTTCATTCTTTCAGCCGCCTGTGGATGGAGTGGCTGCGGGCGGACGACCGCGGCCCGCTCGTTGGCGGCTTCACCATTTCTACCTGGATCAGTTGGTTTTTGGCGGGGCTGGCGCTCGCCTGGTTCGGAGTCAATGGCTTGCGGCGACGAGCAAGCTGATCGACGAGGGAATCCTCATCCGTTCTCGGGTCTTTCATGCGCCGACTCCCAATATCGAGCCCAATAGACTAAGCCAGGGCTCTGACAAAGTATACTGACCCAGCAGGCCGAGCCTGCGCACCAAACTGCTTGAAGTTTTCACAAATTGAGAAAAAATTTCTTTATTTTCAAGCTGAACTGTCTTTGCTGGCTTATTTGTAGGCTTAATCTGGTGAAAAATCTCATTTCATCAAGTTTCATCAAAGACAAGATCTACTTCTTGAGGGGGGTCACCGTGAGAAAGTTCAACAACGGCCTTTGTAAAGCGGCTCTCTCAATCTTCCTCGCAATATCACTCTCTCTATCGCAGACGGTCTTGGCCGTCGAAGAAATGGTCGACGTGCGATCCAACCAAGGACCTGTGATCATTCACTCCCCTCTCCACACAAGAAGGTCCGGAACTTGTCAAGAAGTGCACAGCAAGAGGAAACCCCGACTGGATGACACCGCCGGAACAATTCTACCAAGGCATGACATTGACGAGCTTCGCGCGGCTCTTCAACAACTCAAACAGTCCAGCGAAGAAAGCGGCGAAGATCTCGTTTCCGGCCGCCTCAGCATTAAGGACCTCGCCATGTTCTCACGCGCTTCGAAGGATTTCATGGAAGAAGTCCGCCAGCTGCTGGTCGAGATGAAGCTGGATAAACACATCAGTATTAAGGGTCATTTTATTCCCACCAAACCGGGAGTTAAAGGTGCTTCGGAGAAGTTCGTCTCCTTTTTTCCCATGCCTCAGGACTATCAAACACCGATCCCCGAGGAACTCTGGGCGGGAGTTCCGGGCGTGTTGAGCGCCGAAGTCACAACGGGTCTTTACTCCTGGTATCATTTTCCACGACATATATACCTTCCCCTCATCCCCTCTCACTTTTTCCTACTATTTCTTGTGACCGCTTTTCGCCGAACGCTCTCCAACTGGACCAATCGGGGTGTAACCGGGGCAGACCCCGCAACCGCGACCAAAGTGCTCAAGCAGGTCCTCGTTTCGAGTGTCTTTATCGGCAATTTTGAAGTCATGACCAATTGGCCACAGATCTACGAGGCCATCTTGCATAATCCCCTGTCACAATACTTTTCACAGTTCGCGCAAGCTCTTGGGCATTTTTTTGTTCATGATGGTCCAAACGCCATCATTCAAACGGCTTTCTTTGCGCTGACTTTTAGCATGGGCGTTTTTAAGTACGAAAAAATGCTCGCCGACAACAAAGAAAAGTCTGAAGAATCGCGGCGAGCCGCCTCCCTGATCACACCAGCTATTTTCTGGGTGTCGGGTCCCATGCTTCTTTGGGCTACGATAACAAAGTCCGTCGCGGTTGACCTCTGGTTATTTTCACTCAACCCAGGACAAGTGGGGTTGCTTGCTTTGACTGCGGCTGGTTCAGTGATCGCCTACAATCCGATGATTCTCGACCCGGTGGCGGGTCTTCTTGAGCGTCGCTTCTACGGACCGGTCACTGCGGCCCTTGCGCGCATCAAAGAACGTTTCCGGAAAAGGCGCCCTGACAACACCAGCGAAACCAACAACACCAGCGATACAAACGACTTCAAGGATGTTAGGAACATCGAAAACACCGCAGACACTGCGGAGACTGCAGAGACTGCAGGGACTGCAGAGACTGCGGACTCTGTGGATACAGAACCGGCACCAGCTGGGCCCTAAGCTTTTCACGGGCGCCTTTTGTGGCCGCTGGAGTTGAAACAAACAAGGAAGGGCAACCAATTTTTCGAGAACAAATAAGACTTGCTAAATATGGCAAGTTTTGGTAAGTGGGTCGTGAACGCTTACCGGAGGTGATATGGGCTTCCCGAGCAAAGCTGAAATCAAGCGGGCATTAAAGAAACTTGAGAAGGCAGAAGGGACACTGGCGCGGCCCGCAAACCCAACTGCCTTGGAGAAGTTTCGTTGGGACATTCAGCAAAAGTTTGTCGGTTACAAGCTAGATAAAAGAGTCTCGCAAAAGGAGATGGCTGAAATTATCGGGGTTGACGAAGGCAAAATGAGCAAAATTTTGCACAATCGCCTCGAAGAGTTCTCAACCGACCGTCTCATCACACTTTATGAGCGGCTAAACCCACACATAAAGCTGAGGGTGGGTTAAGACTTCGTGCGGTGAGCCAGGGTTCAAGCCTACGGACACCTATCCTTTGAGGTTTCGTGATCTCACCGTTTTCGCCTCACTGTTTTCGCCTCACTGTTTTCGCCTCACTGTTTTTATCAGCGTGCTTATCGAAGACTTTACCGCCGTCTTTATCGCCGGGCTTGTCAAGCACCTTGGGCATCCTGCCTTCCTCCTTGAGCGCTTTGCGAAGCACATACTCGATCTGCCCGTTGAGACTGCGAAGCTCATCTTCGGCCCACCGTTGATAGGCCTCGAGCAGAGGTTTCGGCAGGCGAAGCAAAAACGGCTTCAGTTCAGACACCAGTTTCGGCTCAGCCATCAGTAGATCGATCCCGTGTTCAACACTGGCTGGCTCGGTCGCTCGCTGCACAGAACCACCAGCAAATTGCTCACCATGGCCGCCTTTCGTTCCTCATCAAGTTCAACGATACCCTGGCTCAGAAGTTGCTTCAGAGCCATATCGACCATTCCCACCGCCCCATCGACGATCTTTTGGCGGGCGGCAATGATGGCCTGGGCCTGCTGGCGTTGAAGCATCGCCGCTGCAATTTCTGGCGCATAGGCGAGGTGGCTGATTCTTGCTTCAAGTATTTCTATTCCAGCCGTGACCAGACCCTCACTCACTTGCTTCCGCAGCTGCTCATTGATTTCGTCAATACTCTCGTGCAAGGAAATTTCTGCGGAGGCGCCGCCAATGTCCTTGTGACGGTCGTAGGGGTACCGCATCGCCAGGGCGCGAATGGCTGATTCAGTTTGCTTTTCGACGAATTTTTCCAGGAATTCCACGTTGAAAGTGGCCAACGCCGTGTCGACCACCCTCCACACGATGATGGCCGCGATTTCAATAGGGTTGCCATCCGCCTCGTTCACTTTGAGGCGCGGACTCTCAAGATTGCGCAGCCTGAGCGAAATCCCCTGTTTGGTTGTCAAAGGGATCGTCCAGCGCAGGCCGGAGGTGCGGACTGTACCCACATAATGGCCAAAAAACTGAATCACTCTTGCCTCCTGCGGCTGAACAATAACAAATCCGGAGGTTGCGACCGCAGCCAGGCCCATCAGCAACAGGCTCAAAAATCCCTCGCCCGCGCCGGCGGAAACGGTCAGCCGAAGAAGGCTTAAATATCCGACAAATCCCAACCCCAAACAAATCACAAGCCCCAACCAGCCTGATATTTCAAAAGCTGGTTTCTCATGCAAGACATTGATCACCTGATGATTTCTAAGCTGATTCGCGGTTTGCATATTCAGCCTCCTTACTTCAATATGATATCAAAATAATATCATATTGAAAAGAAAAAAAGGGAGCTTCCGGGACAGACCAAGAATTGCTGGATAAATGCCTGGTCAATGCCTGGTAAATACTTGCTCATTGCGGAATCGAAAAAGAATCGAAAAGAGACCTGACAGTTGTTCATGACCTCAACAACGCGAGACAAGTCAGGCAAAGCGACAAATTTTGGAGCCCGCCCCACCCCGCGGTTACAAGCGGGCGCCCCGACCCGGCGGGGCTTTGATCACAGACGGTCCCCACCCCAGGAAAACGCGGCAATCTTGGCACTCCCTGTGAACATTTCATTGGATGGATGGGAGAGTCAAAAGCCAGGCCTCCCTCCTGTCGACAACTTCGACATCAAAAGCCGGTGGCGTCTGCAGAGGTGCTGAAGCGACCGGCTTGGGCAGAGCCGCCCACGCTAGGGTCAGGCAAAGGAGTGAGGTATGGGACGACAATGGCACACGCAAAGCGACATTTCGCCAAGGCCGAAAGCGCCCGGCAGGAACGCGCCATCCACCGAGCCATCGGGAGATTTTTCGATCAGCGATCTCAGCGATCTCTTTGATGCGGTGAAAATCTGTGTCGGCGTCATCTTGCTTGCCTCCCTGATCGCTGGCTGCGCCCATAGCTCTGGAAGTTCGGGAGTGGATCCCAACGTCGCCATTACTTCCGCCGTTTACCCCATCCCCTGCACCATGACGGGCACTTGCGGAACCGGCATTAATTATATTGCTCTTTCACCATATGCCCAGCAGGCCCTGACGGCTTACAACAATCAGCTGGTCAATTATGCCTATGATACGTCCGGCTATTTCAGACAAAGCACGATGTCGACCTCGAATTACATTCCCGTTCTCCGCGATGCCATGGGTGTCTGTGATCGCGAATATTACAACGGCGGGACCGCCTCTTGCAGCAGTTGGCCGAACGCCGCCCACATCATGACTTTGAGCGCGCCCTCGGCCACAACCAATCAGGTCACCATGAACTTCTGGTCGGTGCCCCGCCAAGATGATCCCTACTTTTATTCTTACCAGTCGCCGTCGTTTCAATCGCTGCTTTTTGGATTTCTCGGCGTCCCGATCCCGCAAAACCCGCAGTTCTACTACAATCCGATGACTTTGCAGATGAATCTTTGGCCCATCAACAACAGCCAAGGCTTTGAAACCCGCACCCTGGGCCCCACCGGCAGCGTCGCTCAAAACCAACTTTTCCAATTTCAAGTGACCACCGGGCATCTCACGGACGGAAGATTGAATTATGTTTTAATCTTGAACGGTCAAACGGTCAGCCAGGGTTCCATGATCCTGTGTCAATCTCCGAATTGCCAAAGCGGGTACTGAGAACTAGTTTAAAAAAGAAAACCCTCCCGTGGCGGCTCCGCCGCCCACGCTGGCCAAGGATGATGATATTGGAACCACTAAGAGTCTCGTGTCCGCGCTGTAAAAAGCTTGTCGAATTTTCCGCAAATAATCCCTGGAGGCCTTTCTGCTCAGAACGTTGCAAGCTCATCGATCTCGGCCAATGGGCGGAAGAAAACTACCGGGTACCGAGTGAAGATTCGGCTTCCGATTTGACAGTGAAAGAAGAGCCGGAGAAAGAAAATTCGGAAGATCAAACCTGATTTTTTGCTCCCCGTGACACTTTCTAAGAAAAAAAAGTTTTGACGATCACAAAAAAATACCTTCTCATCGTTATTAACGTCCAATACGGACACATCAACCACGAACAAGGAGTTCGAGATGAACAAGCAACAGCTGATCGAAAAGATTGCGTCGGAAGCAC
>PSRN01000228.1 GCA_003176075.1 Bdellovibrio sp. | reverse complement strand
GACACATCAACCACGAACAAGGAGTTCGAGATGAACAAGCAACAGCTGATCGAAAAGATTGCGTCGGAAGCACACCTTCCTAAGGCTCAATGTGAAGCGGTTTTGAATTACTGCTGGGAGACCATTAAGAAGACGGTGAAGAAAGGTGACGATGTGAAAATCGTCGGCTTCGGCACTTTTACGAAGGCCAAAAGGAAAGCCCGTACGGGTCGCAATCCCCAGACCGGCAAAGCCATTAAGATTCCGGCTTCATGGGCGCCCAAATTCCGCGCCGGCGCCGAATTCAAGGAAATGGTGAAGTAACCATTTGGCTTCTGCCTCAGAAGGAGCTAAAGAAGGGCCCATAGTGGCCCTTTTTTTTTGCCAGCGTGGGCGGCGACGCCGCCGCGGGTGACAAACACAAGCCCCAAACCCCTAAACAAAGGTACCTGGAATTCCATGGCGCAGCACGGGACTCAAATTGCAAAAGTTGGAATCTTCACCAGTGGCGGCGACGCTCCTGGGATGAATGCGGCCCTCAGAGCCGCGGCTCGAAATCTCCTGCACGAAGGTCGTGAAGTCTTCGGCATTATCGGCGGCTATAGCGGTATCCTGGAACGCAATTTTCAACCGCTGCAGTCCAGGTCGCTCGCCAACATCATCCAAAGGGGCGGCACCATCTTGAAAACCGCCCGTTGTTTGGAGTTTCATCGCCCGGAAGTCAGAGCGCAGGCCGTGCACAACCTGCGCGAGCACCAAATCGACGCCTGCATTGTGATCGGTGGCGATGGCTCCTTCGCTGGCGCCCAGGCTGTTTGGCAGGAGCACGAGTACCCGATGGTGGGCATCCCGGCCACCATTGACAACGATATTTTCGGCACGGACTCCACGATTGGATTCGATACGGCCATCAACACGGCCCTGGAAGCCATCGACCGCATTCGCGACACGGCGACCAGCCATGATCGCATCTTCATCATTGAAGTGATGGGCCGGGATTCAGGGTTTATCGCATCCGCGGTGGGCCTGGCCGGCGGCGCCGAGGAAGTGTTCACGCCGGAGTATCCTATGCCTGTCGACCAGTTGGTCGAGAAACTGAAGAGCTCAGCCAGCAAGGGAAAAAAAAGCAGCATTATCGTCGCCGCCGAAGGTCAAA
Source organism: Bdellovibrio sp. (assembly GCA_003176075.1). GTDB lineage: Bacteria > Bdellovibrionota > Bdellovibrionia > Bdellovibrionales > Bdellovibrionaceae > PSRN01. Next base: position 11,044 of record PSRN01000228.1, on the reverse strand, counting down.
AGCCAGGCAGGGCCTACGACTTGGCTGAGCAGATCCGAAAAAAGATGGGGCTTGACCCCAAGGTCTGCATCCTCGGCCATCAACAAAGGGGCGGGCCGCCAACCGCCGCGGACCGAATACTTGCCACCCGCATGGGTTGTGCCGCGGTCCAGTTGCTGACTACGGGACAATGCGATGTCTTCGTGGGAGTTGAATCCGGCAAGCTGGTCGCCATCCCCTTTGAAGCTCCCCAACGAAACAAGAAACTCGCACCCAAGGACTATGTACAGCTGGCATCGATGCTGTCGCATTAGAGCGTCCTCGCGCGGTTGGCAAGCCTGACAATGCAATCAAGATCCTGAAAATCGGATTGGGTTTGGAGAGAAACGAGAAAGTTGATTGGTCGTCAGTTTGCTCTCTTGCCAGAATCAGCAATTCTCGCTCCGTCGCACGCTAGCTTCGATTTGAATTCCAAATGAATCGAGTCTGACACCCGTTTTGCTCAATTCGACAAGAAAGTGCCCGCAATTGATTTCAGCCGAAGCCAAACTGAAACCACCGCTACACCTGTCACTGCGGCAAATGCTATGGCCGCGGCTGAAGTTGTTGACCAGTACTCGCTGGATTGATTAACCTTCTGCTTAATCAGGAGGCGGGGCATGTTATCACTTTTCAAGCAAATTGAGGTCAAGCTGGATCGGAAGTTAAGAAGAAAGCTGAATCCGAGTCTGAAGCTGAAGTTGATCCTCAATCGCAATCTCAATCTCAATCTGAAGCCGTTCTTGAAAGCCAGCGCCGGAATCCTCCTCCTCAGCACCTGCACTAAAAAAGATGTGATCCTGGTGGGTCACTTCGCCACCATGACCGGGAGTGAAGCGAGCTTTGGCACCTCGACCGACGAAGCGATCAAAATGGCCCGCGATGAAGTCAACGCGGCCGGAGGCATTCACGGAAAAAAAATTGAAATTATCACCCTCGATGATCAAGGACGACCCGAACTCGCCGCCGCCATGGTGAAAAGACTTATCGAACAAGACAAGGTTGTCGCCATCCTGGGCGAAGTGGCGAGCACACGAACGCTGGCGGCCGCCCCCATCGCCCAGAAGAGTAAAATTCCCCTGGTGACCCCCAGTTCAACCAACCCGAAAGTCACTCAGATCGGCGACTACATTTTCCGGACCTGCTTCATCGACCCCTTTCAAGGCACCGTGATGGCGAACTTTACACTCAACAATCTCAAATTGAAGAAGGTGGCTATCTTCCGTGATATAAAATCGGATTACTCGGTTGGCTTGGCTGATTTCTTCAAAGCCAGGTTGCTTGAGCTCGGGGGCACCGTCGTCGAGGACTTGAGTTATCAATCAGGCGATGTTGATTTCAACGGGCAACTCACCAAAATCAAGTCAGCGCAACCCGAGGCTGTTTTTATCCCTGGATACTACACCGAAGTCGGTTTGATCGCGCTGCAAGCCCGGCAGGCCGGGATCAAAGCGGCCTTGCTGGGAGGTGACGGATGGGAATCCACCAAACTCTATGAAATAGGTAAAGACGCCGTGGAGGGTGGCTACTTTTCAAATCATTATTCCGGCGACTCCACCGACCCCATCGTGGTGAGCTTTGTCAAAAAGTATAAAGAGAAATACGGCAGAGTTCCTGACGGAATGGCCGCCACGGGTTACGATGGAGCCAAAATTCTTTTCCAAGCGATCGCCAATGCCGCAAGCCCCACGCCCGAACTGATCCGGGATCAACTGGCGATGATCAAAGACTACAACGGTGTGACCGGAAAGATTTCAATGAATGAAAAGCGGGATGCGGTGAAGGGGGCCGTGGTTGTGCAAGTCACGGGCAAGTCCACCAAGTTTGTTCAGAACGTGAATCCTTGAGGCGCACCTCCGCGGCGCCACGGGATCAGCGTGGGCGGCGAAGCCGGCACGGGATCAGCGTGGGCGGCGAAGCCGGCACGGGATCCTAGAGTAGGTTCATTTAAAGATGCAAGATTTCGCGCAACACTTTATCAATGGACTCAGCCTGGGGAGTATTTACGCTCTCATTGCTCTCGGTTACACGATGGTGTACGGAATCCTGCAGCTGATCAATTTCGCCCATTCTGATGTCTACATGATGGGGGCCTTTTGTTCTTACTACGCCGCCCGCTTTCTCAATCTGAACGATTCTCAAGGTCTTCCTTCTTTTGTGGTTTTATTGATGTCCTCCATCATTGGCTGCGCAATTCTTGGCTTTCTGATTGAGCGGCTGGCCTACCGACCCCTGAGAAACGCACCCAAATTGAATGTGCTCATCGCCGCCATCGGCGTCAGTCTCCTCCTGCAATACACCGGGCAAAGTGTCTTCGGGGACGATCCGAAAGTTTTTCCGACCGTACTTCCCAATGTCCCTGTTTTGGAAGGATCAAGCTTCACGGTGCACAGCCTGGACTTGGTCGTCTTGGGCGTCACTCTTTTGACCCTCCTGGTGCTGAACCTTCTCATCTTTCGCACGCGCATTGGCATGGCCATGAGGGCGGTCAGCCAAAATATGCGAGTCGCCTCTTTGATGGGAGTCAATCCAAATCGCATCATCTCAGCCACCTTCATATTGGGTTCAGCCCTGGCCGGTGTCGGCAGTGTGCTGGTCGGCCTCAAGTATCCCAAGGTCGAACCCCTGATGGGCACCATGATCGGCATGAAGGCGTTTATCGCGGCGGTGCTGGGTGGCATCGGCAACCTGTCGGGAGCGGTCTTGGGGGCCGTCTTGATGGGTTTGTCGGAAGAGATGGTTGTCGGCTATCTTTCATCCACCTATCGTGATGCTTTGGCCTTTGGGATATTGATTGCTGTTCTCATTTTTAAACCGGCGGGACTCCTTGGACGATCCGCCACGGAGAAAGTGTGAGCAAAGAAGTTGTGAGCAAAAAACCTTTTATGTTCTTTGTCGCTCTTTTAATCGTGGGTTGGCTGGCTGATCTGGTCCTCAACCCCTTCCTCCAGTTCATGATTCTGTTGCTGATGATCAACATGATTTTGGGGATGTCTCTGAATTTGGTGAACGGCTTTGCCGGACAGTTCTCGCTTGGTCACGCGGGTTTCATGGCCATCGGCGGCTACGTCTCGGCCTCACTGGCGGAGATCTGGTGGAGCCGGATCGGCGCCGTCGGGGGTCTTCTGCAAATTCCTTTTTTTATCGGACTTGCGTTGATCGCCGGCGGAGCGGCGGCTCTCGCGGGATGGGTCGTGGGCTTGCCGTCACTGCGCTTGAAGGGCGATTACCTGGCCATAGTGACTTTGGGCTTTGCCGAAATCATCCGGGTCATTCTGCTCAATACCGAAGCGGTCGGTGGCGCCCGTGGCTTCTACGATATCAAAGGCCCGGGGGACTTGCGTCTGGGACCCCTCGTGGTGAGTCAATTCCTTCAGTTTTTCGCGATGACTCTTTTTTGGGTGATTCTGTGTTTTGTGACCATTTGGCGTCTCGTCCGCAGCGCCCATGGGCGGGGGTTCTTGAGTGTCAGGGACGACGAAATCGCGGCGCAAGCGATGGGCATCAACACCACCCAGGCGAAAGTCCGTGCCTTTGCTCTCTCAAGTTTTTTCGCCGGCGTCGCCGGATCCATTTTCGCCCACAATGTGGGGTATTTGAGCCCGTCTTCTTTTGGCTTCAATCGTTCCGTCGATGCCGTCATTATCGTGGTTTTGGGAGGCATGGGCAGCCTTTCCGGCTCTCTGTTGGCCGCCACCCTGGTCACGTTGATCCCCGAACTTCTCAGGCCGGTCCAGGATTTAACGGGAGTGGATGTTCGCATGATTATTTATTCTTTCCTTTTGATATTGATGATGATCCTTCGGCCGGCTGGTTTGTGCGGAAGTCATGAACTGCCGGAAATTTGGAAAAAATTCGCTTTGACGAGGAGAGCGTGGGCGGCGAAGAACATGGCGGGTCGGCAAGGCCGACCCTCGGTGCCACGGGTGTAACATGCCAGCAAATCTTCTTGAGGTCAGAAATATTTCGATGCGTTTCGGGGGACTCAAAGCCATCGATCAACTTTCATTTTCCATCGCGCCGGGCGATCTGATCGGCCTCATTGGGCCCAATGGCGCCGGGAAAACAACGGTCTTCAATGTCGTGACTGGAATTTATCAACCCACTTTCGGCGAAGTCGTTTTTGACAATCACTCTCTGAACGATCTTGAACCTTATCAGGTTTCACGTCTGGGTCTCACCCGGACATTTCAAAATATCCGGCTCTTTCAGGATCTTTCGGTGCTGGAAAATATTCTTACCGCTGCCGCCCAGCACGTCAGCTATGGGCTTGCCGATGCCGTTCTTCACACCCGTCGCTTCGAGACGCAGGAAAAGGCCAACTTGGACCTCGCCATGTCTTTGCTTTCCATTTTCCACCTGGAAGACAAGAAAGACGCGCCGGCCACCGCTCTCCCCTATGGCGAGCAGCGCAAACTGGAAATCGTGCGGGCCTTGGCCACCAAGCCGAAAATGATTTGCCTTGATGAACCCGCCGCCGGCATGAATCATTCGGAAACCGAAGAATTGATGAAAACCATCGCGCAAATTCGTGAGCGCTTCAAACTGACGGTCCTTCTGATTGAACACGACATGAAACTGGTTATGGGAATATGCGAACGAATCATCGTTTTGGATCACGGGATCAAAATCGAGGAGGGTCCGCCTGAGAAAATCCAAAATTCCAAGAAAGTGATCGAGGCCTACCTGGGAGTGGACGGAAGTGAACATCAAATCCGGCTTGGCAGTTGAAAGCCATGGGAGTTGAAGGCCATGGGCACTGATCGGTCAACCCCACTCCTTCAGGTGAATGACTTGCAGGTCTACTATGGGGCTATTTACGCGATTCGGGGAATCACTTTTGTTGTCAACGAAGGAGAAATTGTCTCGCTGATTGGCGCCAATGGCGCCGGCAAGACGACAACTCTGCGAGCTCTTTCAGGTTTGATCCCCTCCACCGGAAAGATGGAGTTTTGCGGTAAAGACCTGCGGAAAATCCCGACCCACCAGCGCGTCGGCCGTGGTTTGGCGCAGTCGCCGGAGGGCCGAGGCGTCTTTCCCGGCTTGACGGTGCGGGAAAATATTGAAATGGGTGCCTATTGCCGGCGCGATGTCGCGCAAATCGCCAGTGACATGGAAGAGTGTTATCAGCTTTTTCCCAAATTGCGCGACCGGCGCGCCCAATTGGCCGGAACCTTGTCGGGAGGGGAGCAGCAGATGCTCGCCATTTCACGCGCCTTGATGGCGAAGCCGCGATTGCTTCTCCTGGACGAGCCCTCGCTGGGTTTGGCGCCGCTAATCGTCGCGCAGATTTTCGAGATCATACAGAGAGTCAACAAGAAGGGCGTCACCATTTTGTTGGTCGAGCAAAACGCCCGGATGGCACTTAAGCAATCACATCGGGCCTATGTTCTCGAGACCGGGCGAATCGTGCTCGAAGGGATGGGCCACGACTTGCTGGAGAACGATCAAGTCCGGCGAAGTTACCTCGGCGTGTGATAGCGATCACTTCACGTTGTGATCACTTTGCGATGCGATTACTTCACATTGCGTATCAAGAGCGGGTCAGAAGAGCATTTGTCATTCGCTTGCAACCAAGCATCGAGCTTTTTCAAATACGCATCGGTGTTGGTAACGAGATTCTGCACCCAACAGCCAAACTGACCTGACGCCTGACTGCCATCCAGATACACAGAGGTCATCGTTGGCGCCACATAACCTGGGGCGGGCATGACCATGGCGATCAAACAAATGATGGCCTGGGTCCGGTAAGTAATGGCCTCGGCTTCCGCCGTCAGGTCCACCGCTGAACCGTCCGCCGCTTTCATCGCTTGATCGGCGAAAGTGGTCTGGCAGTTGGGAACACCCCCGCCAGTGTATGACACCGCGATAGTGCCGCTAATCAATGATGCGCCCCCGGGGACTAACTCAACCGTCAAATTGACTTGCGTGTCCTCGGTGAGGGTGGCTGGCGTCGTTGTCGGCGATGTGACCGCCAACGGAGCTTGGCCCGAATCACGCCGGTAATTGACGCTCTTCACGGGCTTTCCAGGACCTGGAGTCGGTGTGGGTGTTGGTCCGGGAGGAGGTGGCCCTGGAATGGGCCCAGGGACAGGGGAAGGGCCAGGGGAAGGCCCCGGCGGAATGGGCGAGGGCGCTGGTGTCGGCGAAGGGTTCGGCCCGCCACAAACTGGCAGTTCCGCTTCGATCTTCTGAATCCACTGAAGAAGCGCTTGCGCGTTCGGGATCACCAGATAATTCTGGCCCGAATTGCAGTTGAGGTCGTAAGACTGCGACGCGCCCGAAGCGCGAACGACCGCCAACGTGGCGACGAGGCCCGACACCAAAGTTGGACCCGTCGGCATCCCCGCGCCAGCGGCAGCCGAAGCCGAAGCCGAAGTCGAAACTGAAGCCGCCCTGGCCGGCTGCACATCCGCCGTCGCAACCAGATTGTCGAACACACTCACATCGCTATCGATATCAAGCTCAACTTCCACTTGGCAGCCGGAGCCTTGCATGCGGGCAAGAAAGCGACCGTCGGCAAGTCGCAGAAGGTCCAGTTCCAAGTCGTTCGTGGGCGTCGAAGAATCAACGATTTTGTAATGGATTTCCGTGATCGTGCCCGGCGAGACGGTGGACAAACCAGAAGCATTGCCAGACAGATTGATGTCCATTTTCGGCGAACCGCAATTTTGAAATATTGTGGCAGTGACGAGAAAAGATCCGACCACCAAGACGGCGCCCAAATTTCCAAATCGGTGCCTTCGGCACCTCCGCACTTGAGGTTTCATGGTCTCTCCCCTGTCTTTGAGTTTAGACCGAGGACCAGGCTACCCCTACGCTTTTTTAACAAAGCGTCTAAGAGCGATTCAAATTGAGAAAATTTTGGCTGGGGTTGCTGCTTTCACGGATGATTTTCTTCCGTGATGAACTCACCTCCAAAACGTGAGTAGTAAGGGTTCGGCGCCATTGTGACGACACTTATTCCATCTGGGGGATTGAAGCCGTCCCGATTCATAATCGTATCTCTGAGGTGAAGGAGCAAAAGCTTATCCCAAGAAATTGTTCCCTCGCGACCCATTTCCTCCGGATCACTGGCGTTTTGCTTGTCACCTGGATTCTTAACCATTTTATAAATTTCCTTGTGGCGCAAGTATTTAGCCGGATCCACCCAGGGACCTCCGTTAATCAGTTTTATCGAGGAATCTACGATCACTTTGCTGATTCCAAGAATTTTTTTAGCCGGGTCATAGGTTCCAAGCAATAAACCTATAAGTCGTCGGGAGCTATCGGCATCAGTCATCCAGAGTTCGATTGTGAAAGCCTTGCCTTCTTTTTGACTCTGAGAGAATTTTTCCCTGAAGTTATCATCAAGAGAAATGATTTCCTTATACCGACCCGCAAGTTGCATTGGTGATACAAACTTATCGAGCTCGGCGAAAGCTTCGGGATAATTCATTGAAAAACTCAGGCCAAATTCTTCTTTCAAGCCCCCTTCATATTGTTTGTAACCATTAAGTTGCCTCGCTAAAGTCTTCCACGTTCCGCCAATCATGCCATGATACATATTTTCTCTTTTGATGCCAAAGTCGGCACGCCCAAACTTGTTGAAAAACGAAGGCTCAATCTTCAAGGGCTGAGGCTTGTTTTGCTTTTGTAAAGCTAAAGCCTCATCGCGAGATACCCGTTCGGCTCCCAAATGAACGTTTATCGTCGATACGAGGTTCGTATCTACAAACTTTAATCCCATTGGAATAACCATGCTTTCCCTTTGGGCCCAAAGAGTTCCTTTGACCACACTAATCGGAACGAGGTCCGGAAATCTTTTTCTAAGTGAATTGTCATATGCAAAACTCTCACCTTCGAGCGTGCCTGTCTCGGGGTCATAGAGGCCAAAATTCCCCCCTATCAAAATATCCCCGCCTGGAGAAGGCAACCATGCCTCGATACTGTATGCCCTGTCCTGCGACAAAAGCTCATCGAAGTGGCTTATATAGTCTTCGTCAATTCGGTTAGCTCCCGGGAGTTGAGCTGCCCGTTCCTGTGTGGCAGCCATCACCATCAGATCACGCAAGGACTTATTATAAGTCAGATAAACTCCATATTTTTCACGAGCCGAAATAAAGTCTTTTTCGGCCTCATCCCAACCTTTTCCTTTCATTTTTTCGGCCCTAATAATCCCAACCTTTCTGAATTTTGTCATTCCGACTGCTCCGAAATGGATAGGTTCAGAGGCGAAGTACTCCCTGAGCTTAATGTCTTTTGGGTTAAGTAATTGCTTCACCAATTCAGGCGGAACTCGCCTGGCAACGGGTGTGTCATTGGGATTTGGGGAATCACTCTCGTATGAAACCTCGTAAACCTGCAGTGAGGGTATCTGATTTATAAAGTCCGCGATTTCGGCTTCATTCATCGACTCAACAGGCTTGTCGTTTAGACGGGCGTCAACAACATAAATGCCTGCTCTCATGGGGTAATAAAAGAGATGGCCTCTCTGTCGGAGCTTTTCGAAACGTTGCTGAACAGAACCCAGGAGGTCCATGGCTGAGTGCTTGCGAAGATCAGAAAACAGGGCAAAATCCGGATCATCTTTGCGAGGAGCGATGCCTTGGGCGTAAGTAATTAACGGGTGCCAAGCCAGTGCGGTTTGCAGATCCTTCACCGGAATAATCGCGATATTGTAAGGATAGATAAAAGCGGCTGTCCCTTTTCCAAGAGTATCTGCACTGAGAGTGACATTATTTCCCGAATAACCAAGAATTCCGATACCAGGACCGTCTTTCTGTATCCCTTCAATCGTTGAATGGGCGGAATGGACTACGCTTTTGAAGACGTGAATTTCCTCGCAGCGGACCTGATGTAGCAATAAGTCATGAGCGAAAACAGTGGCTGGCGACGAATACGCCAACGTCAACAACAAAGTAAGCGGCCTAAGGACTATTTTCATTAGTTCTTGTTCCCTCCCAATCTGAATCAGCAACGGATAGCTTTAACGTCACCAACTAGACAAAACAAAAGTGTCCTTCCGGTGAGATTGCGTGACACCAAAAAAATGGTCGAGAGTCCAAGAAGTTGAAATAGAGTTTTGAGCTCAGGACTCACCATCGGGAAAACTCCTTCACGCAGCAAAAAATTTTAGTGCGACTATTTACCAAGCTTACAGGCTGATTTACAGCTCAAATGTGGGTGACCATAAGTAATTGCTGGGACGCAGTCTACAATTTTTTTGGGTCGCTATCAGATCTTCTTATGGAGGAAGGCAGCCTGCTCGCTGAAGGCAGCCTGCTCGCTATTGAGCAGTTCACCGATGTTCAATTGCGTTGATCCTTCACGCCTCCGAATCTATCTTCATTCAAAAGCATGAAGATTCAAGCATGATGAAGAAGCTTTCGGATTATCAGCCATTCTTGACGGCGCTCCTGCGCAGTTGCACCAAGGAGATTCATTTCACGGCGCGGGAGCCGCTCAACGAAGTCCTTCGCCAGCCGCGTCTCGTGTGCGCCGTTAATCACTCCACCCCGTTGAGTTGGATTCCGCCGATTTGCCTGCTCACCGAAAAGGCCTGCGAGGCGGGGGGCGGAGACCGCGTCCCGCGGGGGATCATCGACAAATTCTTTTATTCAGTGCCCCTCCTTAACAAAGTGGCGGAGTACCTCACGCAGTCGGATCATCCGCAAGGATTTGAGGAGATTCTGCAGGATTTCACCGGCCGCGAACGGACCGATCTGGTGGTCTTTCCCGAAGGAGCGCTGAGTTTCTTCGGCGACCTTCGACAAGTGCAGCCTTTTCGATCGCCGCGCTTTTTAGAAATCGCGGTGCGGGCGCGCGCCCCGATTCTGCTGGCGGTTCATCACGGAACGGAGGAATGGAACTCGCTGATTCCGATTCCCCATGAGGCCGCGCCTTACGTCTCCATGGTTTCCAAATTCTTCGGCCGGAAATGGGAGGAAGAAAATTTTTTGAATATCCCAATCAATTTCAAACGGCTGGAGCGCTTTTCCATGGCGACTCAACTTTATCGACCTAAGCTGACCGGGTCGCAGCTGGCCGAGGATCCCCAGGAGCTGCGGGAGCAGCTGGCGGCAGAGTGTGAAAAAATTCGGGCGTTGATGCAATCACTTTATGAGGACTTGGCCGCCAAGGCGGCCAAGGTGCCTCCATCGCGCGATTCCGCGCCGGTGAAAAACTCTGTCGGAGCCAAGTGACTTTAGCGTGTCTTTGGCGTTTCTTTGGCGCTTTCAAACCGCCCGAGTTCTGCAGAGGTTTTGAAGCACCGACTTGAGGCCCTGCGCATTCCGCTCGGCAGGACGACTGGACAACTCATCAATCACAGATGAAAAATCCTCGTATAAGTTTTCCGCGTTTCGCCTTCTTCTCCCAGAAAAAAATCCATTTCCCAGACGCCAAATCGGCGTCGCAAAGTTGAGTGACAACTCCATCTCCTTTGGGAGCTTTTTCGCATCGAGAGGCACGCCAGGTGACTAATTCCTTTAGGCTCTTGATATCGGGTAGTGGAAATTTCTTATTGGCAGTGGCGATGGTCTTCGCAAGCACTTTGCAATCGCCAGTCGAATCCTCATCCTCCTTGGAGACAGACTCAATTCTAATCGGCTCTAAATGAGAGACAGAATTTTGAGCAGACACTTGAAATAATAAAATGAAAAACAAGACCCACATCCGTACCTCAAATCATGAAATTGGATGACCGGGTCCATGTTCGAGTTTCGCTTGTCTATTGTAAATAAACGGACGGCGATGAGGTGCTCAAACTTAACATGTCTCCTGATTTTTACCCACACTGGAGAAATATTGAGATCCTGACAAACCCAAAGAGTCCTCTGTACGGAAAAGAAGAAGAAATTGTTCAACATCCTTTGTTTCTTCTTTCCATCTACGGATACTGGATGGGATGGAGTCAAACTGGATTTCATTGAATCGCGCTGGTTCCCTTAGCACTCATGGTCTTCCACCTCAATCTTGTGTAGGTAGGCGGACGCCTTACGGCGCCCGCCCCCTCTAAAACCGGACTCGTGGATTTCCCACATCC
>PSRN01000158.1 GCA_003176075.1 Bdellovibrio sp. | reverse complement strand
AATGTCTTGACTGGATGACACCTTACGAGTTCATGATGGAGGAAAAGTTGCGCTGAGAAATTGCAGTCAGGTCAGATAGAATTTGCGTTTGACAACCAATACGGGACCTTCCGGAGAAGAAAATTGAGATCGAGCCGAAGATCACGAGCCCGCAAGACATGGATTCACAACAAGCTGAACTCACGACAATCTCCGCTTACCAAATCGTCCCGCCTTAAACTCAGATCAATACAGATCAATGCATCAATACAAATTTCAGGGTCCGAACATCCAGGACTTAAGACAATCTGTCTTGAAACTGAGACTATTTGCTCTCCAAACTTCCTTGAAATGCACCTGAGCATGGCATGATGCTTGTAATGAGCAAAGTCAGGAACGTTAACACCAAAGGAGGAACTATGAAAAATATCAAACTGGCCACGCGACTTGCGAAAGCCGCCGACCGCGCGCTTCTGCAGCACGGAACCTGTAACTTGCAAGGCAAACAACCGCCACGCCGCCCATCGATCAAGCCCTCTCTGAATAATCGGGGCTAAGCCGTGTCTCATTGGGGCGCCTTTCATTTATCAACGGAAATCTGGGGGGCGTCCCAGCTAAGTCTATATCAGAGGAACGGCTATCTTGTGGTGCACGATATTATCCCACGGGAGAAGTTATGGCGATTATGTCAGGACATTTCCCGCATGGCCGTCCTCAAGACCAAGCACGTCTTTGGTGAACCGGGCGATCTTGACCTGGATACGAACGTCGCGAAACTCGATTTGTTCGATTCCGCTCATGCCGTAGAGTTGATTTCGGCCGCTGGGCGATTGCATTCTTTTCTTTCGATTACGACTCTTCCGGAATTGCGATCCATTGCCTGCTTCTTACTGGGAACAAGTGACCTATTTTTATCAGCTTCCTCACTTCGTTACGATGCCCCTGGCGCCGACCACTATTTGATTCCGTGGCATCAGGATTATCCATTTATTCAAGATTCGGAAAAAAGCGTTGTGGTTTGGTTTCCGCTTCTCGATTTCGCACCAGAATGTGGTGGCGTGCGAATCCTTCCCGAATCAAACCAAGAAGGCATTCGAAAAGTACGTCAAAAGGAGAATTGGTTGGAATTGGCTGGGCCAATCGAAAGCGTCCCACGCTCTTCTATCGTTCCTCACCTTGGAGCCGGCGACGTACTCTTTATGGACACACTGACCATTCATCGCAGCGAAGCCAATCGAGGCACAAGCATTCGTTGGACTGGGCAATTTCGAATCGGCGACTACGCGCACCCACGCGCGGTTGAGCGCGGGTGGCCGCGTGGTATGACCATGGGACAGCATTTTCGTGAGTATCATGAAGAATTCATCGTCGATTAAATTCTTCTGCAAGAATGTTCTGCGCTCGGTAGGTGCTCAAACGGCCTTAATGGCTTCGGCGGCTATCTTGAGCGAACTTGCGGAGGCCGCGGGTCCCTGGCTCTTTGGCTTAATCCTTGAGAGTTTTTCTAGCTCAGGTTCGGTGTCCGGCCGTTTGTTCTTAGGTTTATTGGGCGCATGGGTAGTGGCTTCCCTGTTCCCGATTCTCTATCAAGCACTCGACACAAGGGTTTCTCCCCGTGTGTTCAAACGCGTGCAGGAGGACCTTCTCGATCGCCTGTCGCGGCATTCAGAGGCTTTCTTTGAAAAACGCTCGGCAGGAGAACTTGGCCAATACGTTCGCCAGGCTGCTACAGCAGCCACCACTTTGCACAATATTTTATTTTTTGACGTGATTCGAATACTAGTGCTTCTTACAATTACCGAGCTTTTGTTGTTTCCCAAGCAGCCCATCCTAGCCGGCATGTTCTTACTTTGGGTTCTGATTTACCTGGCGCTCTCTTTCAAAATTTCCAAGTCTTGCTTAAGTAAGATCTATTCGCAAAGCGCCCTCGGCGCCCGCACAATGGGTCGAATACTAGACTTGTTGATGAACCTTGATCTCGTTCACGTCAGCCAGACCGGGCAGGCGGAGCGCGCATCACTCCGTGAAACCTTGGATCAGGAAAGAACGGCACAGAGTGATCTTCGCGGGTACTTAACCAAAATGAATTTGTTTCAGGCAGCCTCAAAGCTCGCCATTTCTATCGGGGTGTCTATTTTTGCTTTTCGTCAGTTGCAAGCCGGTTCCTTGGGTTTAGGGGATTTTGTCATGTTTGTGCAACTTTCGGTTTTGACCGCACTGCAGGTGCAAAACATCTCCAATCGTCTGGTCGAGGGCTCGAATCAACTCGGTATCTTGGCGCATGCATTGGGCACGATTCCCGAGGTTCCCTCACGTCAGATGGCGCCGCCCCAGAAAGCGCACGCTGGGAACGCGGTCGTGGTGAGTGATGTTCACTTTTCGTACCCGAACGGACGAAAGGTCCTTTGTGGCTTAAATCTGCATATTTTCAAAGGACAAAAGGTTGCAATTGTCGGTTCTTCGGGATCGGGCAAATCCACCCTCTTTCGATTGCTTGCAGATAGCTATCAAGCTAAATCCGGGCGAATCGAAATCTTCGGACGCGACATTGCCTCGCTTACACACGAAGAACTCTTCAAGAACGTGACAATCGTTCCGCAAACGACTCGAATCTTCAACCGCACCATGGCTGAAAATCTGATTTATGGAACTCGCGCGACTGAAGGCGAGGGTCGGCAGATGTTATCCGCTCTTGGAGGGGACGCGATTCTCAGAAAGCTTCCCGCCGGTCTTCAAACACCGCTCGGAGAGCAAGGCTCGCTCCTGTCGGGTGGGGAAAGGCAGAGAGTCGCGCTATGCAGGGCTCTGTTACGACGCTCACCCATCATCCTTTTGGATGAGAGCCTGAGCGCATTGGATGCACCTTCGTGCGAGCAGGTTTCAAACTTCCTGCGCGAGCACGACCCCGACTGTACCTGCGTCATGATTACACACCGACTTGAGAGCTTGGGAGACATGGATCAGATTTACTATATGAGTGACGGCCGCATAGCCGAAAGTGGCACATTTGCTCAACTGATGGCCCGCGACGGATTATTCAGACAGGCGCTCAATGCCGGCAACAATGTTTAGGTGGTGGATATGGACAACTATTTCGTGAACCCGTTATTAAGCATTCGACCGGGCGAACCTGGCCAATTCATTCTAGAAACTAGACCATATGAGACTCCACTCGCAACCAAGAGCCGCTTGGTGATTGACGGACTTGCTCAATTGCCCTCACAGTTCACGCGTAAACAGGCTTTCGAAAGCTGGACGGAATTTGATGACGAGGAAAGGAAAGTTCTTTGGAACTTTTTAGAAGAAGAGAATCTGGTCATGGATCAAGATCAATATGCGTGTACGCTCGAGCTTTTTGGCGGAAACATCAGCACTGCCTCGTGGAAGGAAGCGATCGGTTATCATCTCGCCACCCGCGATTACCCTTTCCTTGATATGGGCATCAAAAATGCAGCGATTGTGGATAATGAGATCATGAAACGCTATGAGTGTGAGCGCCAAACCCCGGATGTCTATCAAGATTTTAGTACTGGTAAGGGTTTACAGCTACGCTATATCGAGGACATTCTCAATGCAGAAGAAGCGATCGAGAAATCTCTCGGTGTACAGGCACTCACTCTGATTCTGGATGTCGCCTTTGGAGAGCGCGGCAAGTACGAGCGAACCTATCATGAAGACATCAATTATCTCGAGATGGCCAAACTGCTAAAAGCAGTTCCCTCTGGAGGAGGGCGGCACCCTGCGGAGGGTTTCGTCTTGGCCAGGTCTGTTTCTGGATTGGCTGATGGGCTTTATCATTATTCCGTCCGCATTCACGCGCTTGAACGCCTGGATGATGGTCGCGAGCTGGCAAGTCTTCTGACCACCGCACAGTCGGGACCACAACTGTTCATTTTGATCGCACCAGTCCTGGAACGCGCGATGTGGCGCTATCGGGAACCTCGTTCATGGCGCGCTGTTGCGGTGGATATGGGCCACGTTATCGGTGCCACTATCGGCATGGCTTCTTTCTGCGGCTTACGGGCCAGGGCGATCACGAACTATGACTCTGTCGGCTGCGCCAAAGCCATTAATATATCCTTCGAGGAACAACCAGTTCTGGCGGTCGTGCAAATCTGCGAGGAGGAATTGTGAGTATCTGGAGCTTGTATGATTGGGAAAGAGTCAAACCTGTTTTGCCAAGTGAAGCGGACATTGAAACCGGCGATATCACTGTTGCACCTCACAAACCAAGCGGCGTGAAAGGTCTTGTATCACTATTGCTCAGACGGAGTGCGCGCGGCTTCACTCAGCGGGCGTTGGGCGCCGGATTGCTATCTGATCTTCTTTCGCAATTGCAAAAGTCGGCCGACTTTCCTTGGCTAAGCGTTCGTATATGTGTTCAGAGAGCAGAAGACGTTTCGCCCGGTATCTATTTATGGCAAGAGGGATATTTCAGAGGAGTGCGCCAAGGCGTGTTCGACGTCGGGCCTATTGTTCAAAAGCAGTGGTGGGTAAACGGCGGTGGAATCTCACTTTTTCTTTGCGTGGATTGGAAGGCCGCAAGTCTTGATCTCTCTGGATCACAAGGCTATCACAGCGTATGGTTGATTTTGGGCCAGATCTGTCAGCACCTCGTGCAATGGTCCTGCGAGCATGACCTTGGCACGCGCATGACACCGGCAATTTCGGAGAGCCTGGCTCGAGAAATTCTCGGCATCGAGGAAAAAACTCAAGATGCAGCCTACTTTCTTCGAATCGGGTATGCAATTCCTGAGCAACCCTCATAAAGGAGAATTCGGTGCGGATGGCATTGTTTTGCTTGTGAAGGAGGTCTAATCATGTTGCAACATGGGTCCTAATCTAATCACAAGGCTCTGGCAGATAGGCGAGGGATTTGTCTTCAAATTTCATTGCCGCCACGTGGCAGTCAGTTGTGAGCTTTCACCCTATATAGGCCAGTGAGTCTTTGAAAAATACTCGGATCCTCCTCAAAAAGCTGCATAAGCCTTCTTGCCGTGCCGGAGGGTTTTTTATTTCCTTGCTCCCAAGCCCTTACGGCAGCAGTGGACACGCCGAGGATTCTAGCAAAGAGTGGCTGGCTTACACCCAGGACCTCTTCCCTAAGAATCTTGATTTTCTTTTTCGACAAAGCGGGAGGTGGCTGCGGAATCTCAAGCTTTGTTGTTCTAAGATCGAGCTTTCCTTTTTCGTACTCAACTGCAGAGGTCAAACCCTCTTTTAAATCGTCAAAATATTTATTTTGTTTCATGATCTTCTCCCTTCGGATTTAAGCGTTTCAACCAGGTGTTTTAGAACGCGCTTTTCTCCTTCACTTAGATTCTCTTGCTCGTTTTTCGCATACAGGACGATCAAATAAACCTTCTCAACGTCTGGTCGGTGAAGATAGGTTATCCTATAGCCGCCACTTTTTCCTTTACCCTTTCCCTTATGTCTCATCTTTCTTAAACCGCCGGTTCCAGGGATCACATCACCAAGCTCCGGGTCTTCCAAGAGAGCCTCTTGAATCTCCTTAAGTAGGTCATCTCCCTCTTGAAGATCATCGAGGTAACGACGAAAGGGTGGAAGCTCGATAAAAATGCGATTCATGTTACTTTGTAGTATATATTACTAAGTAGCACATTGGCAAGTGGGTTCATTTTTCTAAATCCCAGATATTCCTTGGGAAAAAATATGATCAAGAAAGAGACCCGAGCAGGCAATTTCAGTTCGCATCTGATGTGTTGGACTTTGCCAGCTCAAATTCTCAGGTCTGGGAACCCCGCGGAAAAGTGAAATCGAGTAACATCAATAAGACGTTCCCGCCCGGCCCTCGCCTCCCAGTTTGGGAGCGGGGCGGGAATGTGCACAGAAGAGGCCGAAGGCCACCATGGAGGAGTCGGCCGAAATTCATGACAGCTTGGGCTGGCGTGAATTTCGCTTGAGCGACGACCTGCCTTTTCGTAAGCCTTGACTCACTCCCAAGTTACAGAAAAATTCCAAACCTCGGCCTTCTTGGAATTTTCGAATTGAGACAACTGACGATGGAGGGGCCGCTGCGCGGCTCATTCCTACGCGCTAGTGATGGTGGCAATCCACGAGTGAGACATGAACGTTAAGATTTGATGTCTTGATTTAAATTTTGAAAGAAAAGAGATAAATTTGCGACAGGACCTACAGACAAGTGGTGTAGGTCGGTCTTGCAAAGAGGGTTTTTGAGTTCCAGGGAACCTAAAGTCTCTCAATGTGAGACAGGAGTCTCTCGAGTGAAGGTGCTCAAAGGAAATTGAGCCCCAAAACTCAAAGCTTGCAGTTGTTACTGTGAAATCCAATGGGTCGGAGGAAGCATGAGCCGTCTGGTTTCAGTGCTAGGGTCTCTTTTTGTCTTTTTGCTTGGGATTTTGGCCAATCCAAATCTGGCCCACTCCCAACAACAAAATCCAGCGGCATCAATTCCCGTAGGAAATAATGCAAGCTATCTGATTTCTTTATTTCCAGCAGGTGGACCTCGATTTCACTCAGGCGATCAAGTCACGATCACTGGCTTGATCAAGCTCGTCAATAATTTTGGGGCCGACAGTGCATCTGCTGGCAACTCGACTTTGCTTGATCAGTTTAAAAGGCAAGGAATCGACATTATCGGAAGCTTTCCATCAGAAGCGCTCGACGTTTCATCTTCGCTGAAGCTTCAAAGTGTAAGCCCCTCAATCATTCAGTTCACTTACGTCACTTCACCGATTCAGCCGCAAGACCCTAACCAATTCTCGCTAAAACTTTTCAATCACCAAAACGGGCATCCGGTTTCTAATCAGGATCTTTTATCGCAAAATACTTTGGCCCTTCAAGTGGATAACCTGACTTCAAAAGAAAGCCTCACCAGCCTTGTGATCAGCGGCTTTCGCTATTCGATCAATTCCTCGATTGGCACCGCCATCGAGGGGATGAGTCCACTGATCACAGGAACCATCACCAATCTGCAAGCAAGCGCAGCAAGCAGTGGGCAAAATCCAGGGGCGCAAGTTTCCACGGGAAGAAACCGTCTCGTTGAATTCGTGTTCAATAACCAAGTCGTCTTTTCACAGAATGTATCGTTAGCTCCTGGCGAGACGGTGAGTTACCAGTATCAAGCTCCCCGTCTTAAAGCTTCAAATCCCAATCAGTTCACGATCAACCTCTACTCAACCACGGGAAAGGGCACCCCTAGTAAGCTTGCAAGCTTTTCGGCTCCGATCGCGGTGGCCTCTGACCCAGTGGCGCCGCAGTGGAATGCAAATTCTCTTCCCAATGCCAAAAGTCCCTATGTCCAAAACATGGGCGCCATTGACTTAATAGTGAGTGATTCCTTTGGGCGCATTGATGCAAGTTCTTTTTCAGTTAGTCTTTCAGGAACAACCACTTCGGGCTCAAACGTAAATCTAAATCTCAGCTCTTTGACTGGGATTTCCTCGGCTGACGGGGCAAGCTTTGAGTGGAAGGGGCCGGGGCAGAATCTTGCCGAAGGGAACTACATTCTGAGCGCCAATGTGAAGGACCTTGCGGGAAACACAGCCCCTCCTTATCAGATTTCGTTTACGGTTGTGAGAACTGCTCCGCAGATTTTACTTGGTATTGGCACAAGCGCAATTCTCACCAATCAATATCAAATCAGTATTCCAGTGAACATTACTGACGTTGCTCCGGTGACAACAACCTTTACGGTGGATGATCCGCAAGTTTATACTTTCTCGGGAAACCAGTTCACGGCCACGATTCCCCTTGCCTTCGAGGGTACCAATTCCATCAGTGTTGTCAGTCAAGACGCCGCGGGGAACGTGTCAGCACCTTTTGAATTCGCGGTTATTCGCGACACGATTTCCCCCGTTCTGACTCAAGTTCTTCCGGCCATGAATGCCGTATTTTACACAAATTCTCTGCCTTACACGATCACGGTGAGTGGCATTTCAAATGAGCCCTTAAGCAAGGTGAGTATTAACGGGATCAGCGCTTCACTTGCCGCAGACCGGCTCAGTTACCAGGCGCAAGTTCCAATCCTTGCAGGACAGGACCTGATTTCAGTCATCGGGACAGATCTTGCCGGAAATCCAACAACGCTTCTCTCATCGGTGAGCTTGATCTATAGCAACCTTCCGCCGGTGATCAGTCTTGGGCTTTTGGGACCTATCATTACCAATAAGACGGCACTTAATTTACCCATCACAGTGTCAGATTCAGTTCCTGTTACAACCACGATCTCGGTGAATGGAACTTCCGTTTTTCAGACCACAGATAATTCCTTTTTGTATCCACTCAGTCTCACTGGTGCTGGCAGTTACGCTATTCTTGTGCAGTCCATTGATCTTGCCGGCAACTCGTCATGGCAAACGTTAGCAGTCACGGTGGATACGACTCCCCCTGTGATCACGCTCACTTCGCAAACGACTTGGCCATCAAAGACTCAAACTGTAACCGGCACTTTGAACAAGAAAGTCGCTTCGGTGAGCGTCAACGATACCGCAGCCACTTTAGACGCTTCGGGGACTTCTTTTTCGGCTGTCGTGACACTTCCTGGATTTGGCAATCAAAGCCTGATGATTTCAGCTGTGGATCTGGCTGGCAACCTGGGTACCGCCTCGGTGCCCATCTTGGTTCAGTCAGGAACCATTGCGGGAGAAAACCCGAGCTACGCATGGAAGTATCAAGAATGTTCCTTGAGCGGGGGGCTTTAAGATGAAGGGTAATGCTGATATTTTAGCTCATTCCTGCAGAGAAGCCTTGATCATCAGGTTTAAGATTTCACTCCTTGCTTTAATTCTTGGAATTTCTTCGACCGCTTGGTCTTTATCTGCTCAGCAGCAGGCTCTTAATACTTTTATAGCTTGCGTTCAATTTGTGACAACTAAGGCAAGTCTTTGCCAGTCCGGCGGTTCAGTGACCTGCGAGATTTCAGCAACTGGTCAGCTGGTTGGCGCTCCGGGAACGCCAGGAGCTTATTTCAGTTACAGCATAGCCAATACTTGCAGGTCTCCCTTTGGAGTCCAAACCTGCGGCGGCAACTGTCCACTTTCAGACGGGGCTATTGCAGTTCCTCCGAGTGGAGTCACAAATTCCGGCAGTACCGTGGGAGATATAAGTGCGGTCACTCCAGCTCAGAGGGCCTGTGGAAGCGTCATCAATAAGAGTAACCGCTCGGTGGGTGAAGCCATACCGGTGGCGGGCACAAGCTTTTCACTCAGTTACCAGACCCTTTTTGACCCTGATCGCTTGGCCAACCGGGAAGTTGTTTTCAATTTCACTCCTGACCCGGCTGATCCAGGTTATGGAAAAACCATTTCCGTTCATGGGGCTTATACTCCCCTGACAGTGATTCCCCTGACTTCTCTTGATTATCTCTGGTCACCGGGTGAAGCGAAAAATCCGTTTGTTGACTCCGACAATCTTGATATCTCACTCGTGTCGACTCTTTCACTGCAAGTTCAGGCCAATAACGGAACTCTGGGATTGACGAGTCCTGCGGCCCCTGACGCAACGACTGGCGCTAATTTATCAGGCTCAACCGTGACGGCGACCATAAACCAAGGTGAGCCCGCTCTTGAGTTCAATCAGCCGGTGGCTGTTTATAAGCCCAAGGTGTGGGGGCTTGGTGGCTGGACACTTTCCAATCATCACTACTACGACTCACTCACGGGGACGCTTTTTCTTGGGCAGGGAATCGTGCAAAGAATAGTCCTGCCGCAAGTCAATGATCCCACTTACGGCACGGTCTATATGGGTGCAGCCCTTGATGGCTCGGAAGTTTATTACTTTGACCAGCAAGGAAGACACCTTGAAACAAAGACTCCGCTTCTTGGCGCTACAAAGTGGAAGTTTTTATATTTGCCCAACAACCAACTCGACCAAATCGTTGACGGAAATGGCCTTGTGACAAAAATCCTTCGCGATTCATCGGGGAATATACAAGGCATCCAAGCTCCCTTTGGACAAACAACTCAACTCGCCGTCAATTCAATTGGAAAGCTGGCAAATATTCAAGACCCCTCAGGTGCCAACCACACAGTCAGCTATGGCCCCTCGGGGTTGATCTCAGAAATCGATTACCCTTCGGGTCTTATTACTCAATTTACTCACGATGACCGCGGCCAATTCTTGCGTGAAGACAAAAATACCGGGGGATTTCAAACGCTACTTGTTCAGTTTGGAAATTCCATAAAGAGTTTTATTTTCACAACTGCTGCAGGCGTCGTTGACACCGTGACCGATGCCTCGGGTAGCAATTCAGAAACCGAGCTTGAAACTGATTCCGCGGGGAATCAGTTAAGCTCCATTCAGCGAAGCTTGAATAAAACCTCAGTCAATACGGTAACCCCTTTTGGCAATGAGCAGGCCACACTTCAGCCTGATGTCAGGTTTGGCTCGCTTGTGATGATTCCACAGTCAGTTTCTGATCTTTTTGGTCCTGATACGGCAGTGAGGGATTTTCAAACCACCTCACAAAGCGTGACCTATAGCTCAGGAAATGGTCCCTTCAAAGTGGCAAGCCTTCAAACGTCTACGACTGATAGTTGGTTTTCTTCGCTCACCCAGGTGACAAGCTTTTCAAGTTCGGACAACTCTTTGACGCTCACCATGAACGGCACACTGGCAAGTAAAGTCTTTATCGATCAACTGGAGAGGCCGACCAGAATTCAAACCCCGGGAGCCCTTGATACTTTGCTCAATTACAATTCTTTAGGGCAGTTAACGACTCTCTCCCAGGGACAATCAAATTACCAATTCGTCTATGACTCAGCCGGAAATCTCTCGCAAAAAATTGATCCCCTGAATCGAGTGACCAGCTACCTAAGAGACGCCAATGGACGTGTGACACTCACCACACTTCCCAATGGCGATCAGATCAGTTACTCTTATTCAGCAGCAGGAGACCTTATAAAACTCACTACCCCCCATGGCGATGTCCATGAGTTCACTCCCACCTTACTTGGACAGATAGGGACATACCTTGCTCCCCTTGTTGCGCAAGGTTCTTCAAGTACTCAGTATGGCTTTGATGCGGACGGAAGGCTTGCGAGTATCACCAAGGCCAATGGCGAGGTTGCCACTCTCAGCTATAAGCCAGGAACCAATTACCTCCAGCAAATCACAACTCCTGAAGGAAATTATCTTTTTCAAAATATCGACTCCGTGGGCCGAGTGGGCACCATGGTTTCACCTGATGGAATCACCACCACCCTTCTCTGGACGAACACGGACACGGACTTTGAATCGAATGCGGAAAGTACAGGAGCGAATTTTACCACTTCATTGAGAATCGCCTTTGATCAGTTCTTTCGCCCGACCTCGATTAATTCTGACGCCATCACTTATGATTCCTTAGGAAGAGTGGCCACGGTGGGAAGCGAAACCTTCACCTATCAAACCTCGAATCAATCCAGTGGCTCAGGAAATATTGCCACAAGCCAGGCGATGTCTTCCCTGACTGCCGCAGGAAACATTCTTTCAACCACGATGACGACAACCACAAGCGATAGCTTGATCCTTAATCCCACATCCCGGCAAATCATGATGGTCGGAACTCTAGCTACTGGCACAAGAACGGTTGAGACCATGGAATCAGTCGATGTGGTGGGGAATATCACTCAAAGCGCAAGATCGACCCTTTTGGGCCCCGGAGGATCCACCGAGACCGATCAGACGGTCGGGGTTTATCAGTATGACCTCAATAATCGCCTGACCGAAGTGGACGAAAGCGAGTACCATAACCTCCAAGGTACAATCTCGGTGGTTGCTTCTCGCCCCATTGCCAAGTACAGCTTCCCGGCGGGAAGTAACGGCAACGTGGGCCTTTATTCCCACTACGGGAATGACACAGTAGCCACCTACGATGCACAAGACCGCTTGGTGGGTCTATCAGGCGCCATCACCCGTAATTACTCCTACACACTGGATGGCATGGTTGCTGGCGTTTCAAATTGTCTTGGGACAAAGTCTAATCAGTACGATTTCTTTGGAAACTTAAAAAGTGTCACACTTCCAGATGGGACAGTGATCAGCTACAAGCTTGATGGCTTTAACCGCAGGGTCGCAAAATTTAAAAATGGAAACCTCATCGAGCATTATAAATGGCTCGATCAAACTCACCTTGGCGATGTGTTCAATGACGATGGAACAAGGTCTTCGGTCCACTACGTCTATGGGGCTCATCCGATCGCACCGTCTTACGCCGTGATCGCCGGGACCTTTTACAAGATCATTCCGACATGGAAAGGAGATATCCGCTACCTTGTTGCACCTGATGGAACGATCGCCCAGGAGATCGTGTACGACGAGTACGGCGTTGTTCTGATCGACACCAGCATCGGAAGGAAGGACTCCTTTGGTTTTGTAAAAAACTTTCCGCTTCAGCCGCTTGGCTTTGTCTCGGGGCTTACTGATTATGACACGAAGCTTGTGCACTTCTCGGCACGGGAGTATGATCCGACCATTGGGAGATGGATGAGCAAAGATCCGCTGGGGTTTGGGGGAGGGGATACGAATTTGTATGAGTACGCATCAAAGAATCCGGTGAACTATCGTGACCCACGAGGAACTGACACAAACGGAGTTGGTGTGAGTCTATCTGGGGCATTAATGGGAGCCGCGGTATCCGTCGACGCTCAGGTAGTGGCTGATGACAAAGGACACTTTGGGCTTGCAATAACCGTCTGTGGTGGTGGTGCTAGCCAAGTTGCTAGTGTCAATTTAGGAACTGTCGTCTCAAACACTAACGCCTCGAGTGTTGATCAACTCAATGGCCCTTCTGCTTCTGTTGGAGCGGCAGGCGGTGCGCCTCTTCCAGTATCATTTTCTTTTCAACTCTCAGGATCTCAATCGAATTCGGCTCCAAATTGTCCAAAAGGAGTTACCGGAAAAAGCCTTACTACAAGTGTCTCTGCGGGAAGGGTGCCTGCAGAAGTGAGCGGAATGGGATGTACGACTACTGTGTACCACCCTCCGGGATTAAATTAAGAGGTTTGATATGATTGCGGCAATAGTTTTTTTTGGACTTCTAGCGTGGGGGATTTTTCTACTCAGTTTAATCTTTGCTATCGGCAAACCGCTTGCCAATGGGATGCCTGCTGACGTGACAGGCGATTTGCTAGGCCAACGTTATCTGCATTTAGCAATTATGGCATTACTTGGAATAACGAATGAATTAAAGCCAACTGTGGATACTTTGGGTCTTAGAAATCGAATCAACGCACATCGGATTGCAGCCTTAGTTATCGCTCTATCCTTCGCTGGGATATTTTTTTTGAATTTTTTTAATTGAGAACTAAAGTTTCCACATAAATCAACGAAGAATCGTTGGTTTTTAAGAGACTACTGTCCTTTTCATATCCCGCAATAAAGTTTCCAGTGCAACCAAACGGTTAACAAGCTGAGTTGAAGATGGCCACCTGACGGGCCG
>PSRN01000108.1 GCA_003176075.1 Bdellovibrio sp. | reverse complement strand
CCTTCAGCCATGACTGGAACCAACTCGCCCTCTGTGTCACCGGAGTCGAGCTCACCCAGCGCTGGCGGAGGAGGCACTCCGCCGCCGCCTGCTTCTGGCAACGGGCCCAGTGCTGGGGCCAGCGCTCCGTCCATGGCCGGGCCCACCGGTCCGTCAATGGCACCGGCGATGGCACCGGATTCAATGGCTGACCTGGGAGCATCGAGCTCTGGCGGTCGTGCTCCGGCAGCAGTTGCCGCTCCCCGCCCCGACCTCAGTATGATCGGCGCTGCGGATCTGGACACTTCATCCATGACCAAGCAAATCACCGTGCCGACTGCGGGAGCTGACACCCGACCCGTAACTAATTTCCAGCCGCTTCCTCCACCGGTGGCCGTTCCAACGACCAACCCCTTTGTGGACAGCGCCACTCAAAGCAATCTAAAGTCCAGGGTCATTATCAATATCAAGTAAGATTTTGCTAAAGTGTTTCGAGGGTCTCTCTTATACTCAAAATGAGTTGAGGGGGGACCCACGTGAGACTATTTCCCATCATTGCTTGCATTTCATTTTTCTTCCAATCCGCCTTCGGGCAAGAAGACGCACGTCATTTGAAGCTCGACACCCGTCGAACGCTCCGGGTGGATTACCACTCGGACGCGTGGAACAAGGACCCTCAAAAAGTTGAATCGTCCATGCTGCTGATCCGCGATGCCGCGACCGGAAAGCTGGTCAAAATTGAAGTGTCTGAAACCGGTCCCAACACGGGCCTGTTCGTCGGCTATTACCAGATCAGTTTTGGCTCAGGGGAAAACACGCCGACCGAAGTCACGCCGGAGGTTTTTGTCGCTCCCCGGGAGCTGATGAAAAAAGGCTCATTGAAGGATATCGAAAAATTGATCAGCGAGGAAAAGCTGTTACGAAAGCCTTACTTCCTGCGGCTGGAAGGCAAATCGATTCAAGCGATTTCGGTGTACGACACGAAAGACCAAGCTGTCCAAGCCTACCAGGATTTCTTGGTGACCGGCATGGGCAGACCCATTGTTGACCGGGCCGCGATGGAAGCCCAAAAACAAGCGCAGCTGGCCGCCGAAGAAAAAAAACAACTGGATGCGCGGGCAAAGGCCGAGACGGAACGGCAAAGGCTGGAAGAAGAGGAAAAGAACAAAAAGCTTGAACTTTTACGAAAACAGGCGGCCCTTGACGCCGTGGAAAAAGCCAAGCGAATTGCCCAAGCCAAGAGCCTGGCCACCGAAGCCATGAAGCTTTATGAACAAGAGAAATTTTCCGAAGCGGAAGAAAATTTTCAAAAGGCCAGTGAGCTCGATCCTGAAAATCAAAATTACAACTTCCAGTATGGAGTCACCCTTTACAGAAATGAAAAGTACAATCCCTCGCTGGTCATGCTCAAGATGGTTAAGGAGGATGTCGACCCGACGGAAAAACATTTCTTTATGGGTCTTGATTACTTGAAACTTAAGGATTTTGATTCGGCCTATCGCGAATTTCTCGATGTCAAATCCAAGAACGACAAAAAACTAAGTGCCGCGGCGGCTTTTTACGCTGGCGTGATCGATTATCAAAAAGAACATTACGATTCCGCCAAGGGCCTCTTCGAGTTTGTTCTTGATTCATCTTCGGACCCTAAGATCGACCAGCAGGCGGAAGCGTACATTGAACAAGTCGCCAACATTCAGAAGTTCCAAGAGATGCAAAAAAAGAAATTCATCGTTTCAGCGAATCTCGGCATCAATTACGATTCGAATATCCTCGCGATGAACCTGGCCAATGCGCCCAGTGATCACGCCGGCTTCCGGGGCGTTTATGGCGGATCGGTGGAATACCGGGCGGTTTACACGCCAAAAAATGAATTTTCCGGCCTTATTTCGATCAGTGATTTTTACTCCACCGACAATTCTTTCAAGGCGGATCCCACTTTGCAAAATCTTGATCCCCTGGTGATCGATATCAAGATGCCCTACCGCTGGAAAGGGCAGGCCTTTGGCAAACCCTACATGCTGGGGTTGACTCCCTATTTTGAAGATATCCATATGAACGCCGACGGCGTGGGGAGCCGCGAAAGCATCTTGAATTCAACGGCCTTGGCCTTTGATCAAACTTTTGTCGTCAGTGACTCTTGGTTTTCCATGGTTACGCTGGAGGCCCGCCACGATGTCTCGCTGACGACTCCGCCCTCGGACGCGGACAATTTGACAGCCAACAAATTCACCCTTTACACGACTCAGACGCTGTTTCTGGACAGCAAGAAAAGTTCAGGCTGCGGCATCGAGGCTGGCTTTATCAACAATCAAGCCATCGGCGACAACCAGAGCTACAACCAAGTCACCGTGGCCGGAAGCTATTTTTCGCCGGTGGGAACCAACAAACTGTGGACGAATCGTCTCGGAGTTCTCAATTCCAATTACCCGAAACATCTGACGGGTCGGGCGGACAACAACATCAGTTTCTCGACGGGATTGCGCTCGCCTTTGACTGAGGTGCTTTCCCTGAACTTGGGCGCCAACTTTGCTCACAACCAGTCTTCCATCAGCAACTATACTTACGACCGGTGGTCCCTGACGACATCCCTGGCGTGGCTGCAGAGTTTCTAAAAGTACCTGGAACCTTGAACTGGACTTTAGCCTATCGACGTTTCTTCCGAACCAAAAGGCATGGGGATTTGTCGACACCTGGCCTCTCTATTGATTTTGGGGATAAGCCTGCTGGGATGCAACCGCATCAAGGAACTGGCGGGCAGTGAGGGCCACGCGCCCAATGCTCCCCCCGATGAACTTCGCAAAGCCGTTCTCGACGCGCGCTTCGCCCAAGCCCAAGCCGAGGATTCCGCCAAAGCGGCACAGGACGCTCAGGCTGAAATTGAAATGACCGTTTTCCGAATGAAAGAGGAATTGCGGCAACAGAATGAAAGGATCAACAAATTGTTGGCCTCGCGGGGGTTTCGTCTCGATATCGACCAAGCCGCGGAGACGCAATCTCACCCCGAACCATCCCACCCCGTCAGCAACTCGAAGGCGCCCCGAACCGCTCGGGAAGGAGTGGGCAAAGAAACGACCCATCATGACCTTGCAAAACGTGCCAGAAAAGGCGGCGCGACCTCAAACTTTATGGCTTCAAACTCCATGGCCCCAAAAGCCAATGCCTTCAGCGCCAACCCCGAGAAAGATCTGTTTGAGGATTTCAACACCCGTGGCACTGCGGAAGTGCCGACGGAACCGCCTCGCCCCAAGCGAGCGCCCGCGAGTATCTCACCACCCACAACCACCTTTTTTGGCAAACCATCCAGAGAAAGTAAGGCCCAGTTGGAACAACGGTTCAAGCAGGCTCTTCGTCTCTTCGAAACGAAGGACGAGGAAGAAAAAGTACAAATGGTCATCCTGGAGCCTGATGGAAGTAAGAAAAGACGGGAGTTGCGCATCCAACGGGCCGCCGACGGCGGCGCCCAGCGCATGTTGGCGCGAGTGGTGAAGCCCGCGGACTTGCGGGGCTCCAGCGTCCTTCTCGTCACAACCAAAGAGGCGGATCAGCAATGGGTGTACTTGCCCTCCTCCAAACAAACCCGAAAGGTCATCGTCGCCAATCAAAAGGGCTATATTCTGGGTTCCGAACTTCGCTACGAGGATTTCAACCCGTCGGTGATTCGACGCTCGAATGTTTCGCTGTTGAGATCAGAAATCATCGAAAATAAAAAATACGACGTGTTCCAAGTGCAAATCCCGACCGGCTCAAGTCCCTATGAGTCGGCCCTTGTTTGGATCGATCCCAAATCTGAAATGCCGATCCAAATTGAATATTACCTCGCCGGCGAAAAGGTGAAGACAATCGAGTTCTCAAACTACTACAGAGTCGGCAAAATCTGGCGGCCCGGTCGCATCGCCGTGCAAAACTTGAAAAACAACCGTGGAACGATCATTGATATTTCAGACGTTAAGATCAACTCCGGACTGTCTTCCGAGGATTTGAGTGTGTCGGCTCTCAGCCGAGCCTGGTAGTTCTTCAGGCGAGGCGAGGCGAGGCAAGGCGAGGCGAGGGGCCGCAAAAACACCCGTGGCGGCTTCGCCGCCCACGCTTCCATCAGGAGTTTTGCTTCAAGTGAAGATAGATACGTATGCGGGCGCGCTCGGCCCAGAAACTCCATGCGAGCAGGGCGACCAGCAAAACGTAAATCATGCGAATGAACCAATCGGCGGCGGTGATGAACCGCAGATGCACGGTGCCGGCGTTATCCAATAAACCAGCGTTGAAATAAACGGCAGAACCGTCGTTTGGAATCACGATCTTGGCTGGCAAGCCTTGATACGTATTTGCATCGCCGGCGATCCGGGGTTCGAGTGCCGTGCCGTCGGCTCGGCCTTCAAAGTCAGCCACCGCGCCGGATTGCAATGCCTCCGACTCCAATGCCTCCGCCTGCGCAACCTGGGGTGGGTTCGCACTATACTCCTTCGCCATGACTTTCGATTTCTTAAGTGCCCCGAAGGTCATCGCCGAAAAAACTTCGAGCTGCTTGCTCTCCCAGGCGAACTCATCGCCTTTTGACAGCAGGAATGCGCGCCCGCCCGCGAAACTCGGAGACATGCCGGTGTCACGAATCGAAATCCGGCGCGCGCCGCCGGCGTGGGCGGCGGAACCGCCACGGGCGTTAAAATCGAGGGTCAGAAGAGGATGATTGTCGACCAAAAGATATTCGAGACCTTTGCCACGCAGAAGCGGCTTGAACGTGTGACCCGGAAACCGCCCCGTAACGCGAATGCGGTTTTGGCCGGGTACGAGCCTGAAGTTGATGCCTTTTTCGACCGTCTCATAGGCGTCGGTCGTATCGATGTGACTGACGACTTCTCCATTCTGCCATTTTAACTCGAATGTTTTGGGCGAGCGGTTTGGGTTGTGGGCCAAGAAAACATATTGATACTTCGTATCCTCCGGCATTGCGGAAATCTGATACCGCGCCTGAAAGGAGGGCTCCTCGTTGATCGGTTCGCTGGCCAATTCCCGCTTGATTTCCGCCCGATGAAAGCTGACTTGCCGTTGCGCCACCGTGTCCGCGGACACGACCGGATCGACGCCCTTCACTTCCGTTTTCAAAAATAACGAATTGAGGACCGTGAGCGTGAGAGTTTCCCAATTCTTGACGTTCAACTCGCAAGTGACCTTAAAACGCGCCGTCTGTGGCAGCAACTCAATGTCGTTGTCGCCGGCTTTCAAAATTCCACTACCCGAGCAGCCAGTCAGGCTGACTCCGGGGGTTTGCTGCAAGACCGCGATCGGTTCGGCCTTGCCGGACGTGGCACCCGCGAAGGAGATCTGCAGTTTCTTTTTCCACTCGCCCCAGATGCGCGTGTCCTCCAGAGTCGTGATCGAACCTTTTTCCGATTGCTTGCGCAAATCGAGATATTCCTTGATCGGAATCGTCACGGTGGACGCCGGTTCGGCGGTGACCCTTGAACCGAGAAATAAATAAAAACACCCCAGAACGATGCGTTTCATGGCCGACCTCCACGACTAAATCGAGGACTTGCGAGCTGAGCTTGACGGCTGAGCTTCAACAACCGAGCTTTATATAGATTAATGATTTGGTTTTCTTGTTCCAATGCAAAAGGGAGCGGCAGGACTTAAGCCGCAGTTGACAGTCAACCCAACAGCGTCCCTGGGAGAAACGTGATTATTGCGAAATTTCGCAATCTGTGCTACTTTCGTAACCGTGGAACCTAAGCAGCGCAAGTACACCATTGATCCAATCATCGTAAATGGTATTCAGATCGTTCAGGTAGTGATTGATCCACACTACGAAGAAAAACATCAGAGGTATATGAATGATGAGTTGATATTGGAGTTGGTGAAGGAACTGAATGGTCGCAATGAATTGCCGGAATCGACAACTGGCCGCTATTCCTATTTTGCAACTTTGATAGAATTGGGACAAAGGCAATTCCGTTTGATATGGTTACTGGAAAACCATGCGATTTACGTTGGTGTGGTCAATGCCTATCGAGATAGGAGGAGGAGTTGAATGGGATTTCCTAGTGAGAAGGAATTAAAGGCAGTTCGCGCTAAACTTTCTAAAGTCGAGCCTTCTCGGCTGCTTCCAAAGAACGCATCCAAAGCTGACCGAGTAAAATATAAGTTGTGTGAAAAGTTCGTCGTCTATTTGATGGAGCATAAGATATCTCAGGTCAAGCTTGCAAAGAAGTTGAAGGTTGATCCATCTCGCATAAACGAAATTGTGAAATATCGCATTGATCTCTATACAGTGGACAAGCTGATGGAATTGGCCGAAAGACTGCCTCTTGATTTTAATGTTGACGTTGCGTGAGGCGATAGCAAAAAGAGCCAGCTCCTGGCGCCGATTGCACGTTGTCTTACCTTGCCGACTGCACGTTGCCGATTACCAATTTTCAACGTCATACGTTTCCGGCTCCCAATCCGGAAATACTCGATAGTTACGAATTTCGGCTGGAACAACGACAAAGCGCTTTTGAAAGTAGAGCGGCAACCAAGGAATATCTTGGCGAAATTCTTTCTGAAAAACGGCCAAATATCCCTTCACTTTTTTCTCTTCGAATTCGTTGTCGGCACGCTTAAGGGCTTCATCCGCGACGGAATTCCTCCATCGGGAGAAATTATTCCCCAACCAGTTATTTTTTTCCGACGGAATTTTTGTCGCCAGATAGAAATCTTTATTAATTTGTAATTTGGGTTGGGACCATCCGAAAACGGCCACGTCATAGGTCCCGTGCTTCAGGATATCCCCAATTAGAACACGTTTTATTGTCTTTTTCAGATAAACCCTGATCCCTAGAGAGCTCCATTTATTCTGCAAATATGTCGCTACCAATTCCCTGTCTGGATCTTGACTGATCATGACCTTGCACCTCAAAAGTCTGTGGCAGACGGATCAGCGTTCCATAATTCCATTTTTTCTTCTAGGGAAGGTTAGCAAGTATGCAGTATTTTCCCCCGGCACATGCTTAATCTAGAACGGCGCGTCCGGAAACAGGGCCTGGCACCTTTTACAGTTCCGCCGACGCCACAAACTGTTCGAAGTGGGATAGGAGATTCTTTCGGTCTCCCTCTTTCAGGTCGGGGAAAGACTCTTCACTCTGGGTGTTCAGCGGCAGACTGAGAAAAGATCGCATCCAATCCACGCTCGCCAGAACGCCATGAAGACGCAAAAACTTGATCGCGAAGTGAGCCTCCACCCGGGCGGTCGGCCGGCCGGTCGCCAGGGCTTTCAAGGCGTTTCCAAGGAGCGAATAAAGACCTGGGATCTCTCCTCCGGGCGCGGTTCGGTCCACCGCCGCCACGGTATTCAAGGCGAGAAGAAGGCGGTCATAGTCGCCCCGCAAGCCTTCAAAAGATTCGATGACACGAGCCTCCTGCAGGTGATGGAGCCCCGTTTCAGTTCTGGCGGGCTGGAAGATGGCTTCGATGCAATGGGTGGGCTCCAGCGTTCCACCGCCAAAGCGCCGCCGACTCTTCAGTGCCGCACGCGCCAGGAAATGTTCGCGCGCCCCCGTGGGCATCAGAGCGTGAATAATAAGATCCGCTTCCGACCATTTATAGGTCTTCATGATGATCATTTGGACGGTCTTTAGTTCAGCCAATCAGAGACTTCGCCTCCCTTTCGCCAGCCGAGAGTGCCGCATCGACACTCTTGTTGGCAATCAGCGAAAGGGAAAGGCGCAAAAATCCTCGCAAGACCTGTGGTTTGGCTTAGGATCAGGCTTTTCAATCGGAGACCCCACCGGCCCGCGCACATTTCTTTTATTGGAAGGGTGGAATCGACCTGGGGTTATATCCTGGGATGATCGTCTGACCTGGCTCCATCGCCGTCTTGGCGCGGGACGAGATAAAACTCGTCTTGGCGCTGGTCGCACGCGCGATTTCCCCAATCTCAGCTGAGGTCAAGGGATTGAAATCGGGGGCATCCGTGATAGTGAAACTGCCGTCGGGGCTTGTGTACTTCAACACCCACTCCGCTTCGGACCATTCCTTGCCGAATTCGCCTTCGCCGAGCTCGTAGATTTGACCCATCTTTAAGACCTCTTCGCTCCACCCCTTGAGTTGGAAAATGCGCCTCAGCGTGATCTTCTGATCCACCAATTGCTGAATGTCGGCGGGGTTGAGTAGGAGGGACTGAAGGTGTGCTTCGCGTATCTCCCGAAAAATATACGAACGTCCGGCTTCAAGTTCCCGCACAAATTCGCTGGCCTCGTCGGGTGAAACGAACGGGTATCGATCCCCTGAAACGGTGTTCTTCATCATGACTTTTTGCTTTTCGTTCTTTGGATTGGTCAAAGTCAGCACCGACTCACTCCATGCGACAGAGACCTTCCATTGCAGCTGGTATCTCAGATAATCTTCAACCGGTCCCATATGGTTCATGTTCAACAGAGACTCGCGGTCTTTCGCTGACAGACGGACTCCAGAAGGAAATTGCTGCCAGCCGATCGCACGCAGGTGATCGTCGAGCTCCATCAGAAAGATACCGCGCATTGCAGGAGTGATCCGGACGAAAGGATTCCACGGATTCCCGTTATCGAGGACGTGCCGCTTGGGAATCGGCAGTACTTCCAATCCATTTTGGCGCATCAAAGCCGCCTGCCAAGCCAGGGCTGTCTTGCCGAAACGTGTGTCGCTTGCACCATCCATCCTCCAGGACCTGTATTTTGCAAGCACCGTGAGCGTCTCGTCGGGGGTGAGTTCGAAGTACTTCGCTCTTGCGCTCTCCAGAATTTCCGAGGCATTCGCCGGCGAATCGACCCCCGCTGCGATCACGGCCGAAGTCACCGGCGTGTTCAATTGGTTCAGCGTTGTTAAGACGCGCAGGTCCTGATCCGGGGTCGCCCGGGAATTTTCCACCTTGACGTTCGGATAAAGAGAGTCGCCGCCGGTGTCGACGGCGATGATCCGATGGACGCCGCCGGCATGCTCAATGACGGCCTCGAATTGGGCCGCCAGCGTCCCGTCTTGAAAGTCGGTCACGACAAACATATTCGTGTCAGCGGCAGGGAGATTTTCGAGGAATCGCATTGCCGCCGGTCCCCAAGTGGTCGGGAGAATTTTATAAACGCCACGGTAAATCTCACCTCCATGGTTCAGAATCGTGCGGTCTTCGCCTTGCATCGTCTTTGCCGTTCGTACCGAAATCACAAAGGGCACGCTCTTGCCGCTCTCTTCAAAGATCTTGGCGAGAAGAGCCGCTTGGACGCCGTCTGATCCGCCTCCAATTCCGATAAAGCCCAGACGGCCGCCACCCACGTCGCGGTTCGAGCGCCGGAGATTCGCAAGTGAAATTTGAGTCGGGTTGGACAATTCGACTCTCGCGCCGTCACCGACACGAATGAGATCGAATTCCTTTTGCGCCAGAGCCTGCGGGTCCGTGCCAGCCAATTCCGAAACCGATTTTGCAAAGACCGTGAAAACACCGGCTCTTTGCCGGCCCGTTTGGGCGATGCGCGCTTTCATGTAAATGCGCGCGAGGGTGGTGAACCCGATCCCGAGTGAATCGCGGGAAAGACCCCTGCCGCCCGCCCGGTTGATCGCGGCCGCCACGTTGGCGACCATCGCTGGCGCGTAATAAATTAATGTCGCGGTTCCGTCATTGACGCCAGTGATATTCATTTCCTTCGTCAAAATCGCACGAGTGTTTTTGGGCAGGGACTCAAGCGCATCGAGGACGTGCGCGGCTTCACCCGGGTTGGACAGCCCCAGCATGGTTGAAAGGCGGATGGCCACCCGTTGAACCGGGTCCCGCGGGGAGAGGGCATAGACCTGACCCTTGACCGCGAGAAAATCGTCGTAGACTTGGCGCGACGTTTTTCCTTCGCCGAATCCGCTCAATGCCTGAATCCCGGCGAAGAAGCCGGTGCCTTCGCTGCTTGGGGATTGCAGATTGTCGCTAAATTATCCTTTAAATAAAATCCGGCCTGAGCATCAATAACCCTTCCAAGGTCTTTAGGTTCCATGCATTTGAGCTTTCGATCAGCCTGTTTATCAAGGTCTGTCGCCATAGTGTAGTCCCACCCGATATCCATGGCTACTTTCACTTCAAGCGCCTGAACGGCGGAAGAAATGACTTCTTCATCGAGCGCCGGCAAATGCCGACACTGAACTTTTCTTTCCTCTAAGAGCGCGATTTTGATTCGACTCTCAATCACGTTTTTCAATTGCTGACCCAGGTCGCCGCTTTGTTTTGTTCCGAAGCTCTTTCCCGGCTTAAAGAGGTCCTCAAGGTCACTCAAACTTGGTCGTTGAGAACCGCTACCAGCTTGAGATTCTTTCGAATTACGAGGCAGGATCAAAGCTTCTTGCCATTTCTGCTCGTCACTCTTGGCAAGATCTTCTGTGGGAGCACATACAGCCAGGGCCAAACAAGCATTCTTAGATTTCATGCTCTTAGGCACGAGACCCTGCAAGCCATCGACAATTTGATTTTGGCTAATGCACTTGACATCACTCGACTTGTGGCCGGGGAAATTATCCTTTATATTTCCGCATCCAAAATTTTTAAGATCAGGACAATCAGATTGCGAATCTGCGGATGACGGAGGTTGCGGATTCTCTGAATGAGCTACCAAAGAAAAGCCGGTAATCAGGATGATCAGTCCCAAAAAGATCAGTTGAGATTTCACGCCGGCAGCACGGGCAGTCATCGCTTGGTTGATTGCGGTCATGAAAATCTCCTTTTGGTACAACGCAAAGTTACGTAAGAAATTGCTGTAGAGATTAGGTGCAAGATCAAGACCAATAGGAAGCCCCGTCGGGTCGCGCTTTTTATCACCACCGGCGAATTTCGAAGAACAGATATTTTACACAGGTGTGCAAAAGTGAACGATTTCTCAACGTGAGAAAGACTGCTCGCTAATCTCCATCGAGTTTGGGCAGCACGTGGATCGCTCGTGCCGAAGGTACCGACTTGGGATAAGGCCCTTTGCAATCTTGCTCGAATCAGCAAATCGAGTGTCAGCACCGGCTGAGTTCAATCTGACATCAAAGCCACAGGGCAAAGGACCCTAAATTGCTGATCCTGGCAAGAATGCCTGGGAAGGTAGGAATGATAAGAGTGTATTGTTGATTAACCGCTCAGCGACTTGGCCTCCCTTTCTCCAGCCACGAGTGCCGCATCGACATTCGTCTTGGCAATCAGCGAAAGGGATAGGCACAAGAATCCCCGCAGAACCTCTGGCTTGGGCTCAGGCTTCCACCATTGCGCGAGAGGAGGATTCGGAGCCCATCGACAGAGGTTTAGAATTTCCGCCGGCGGCATTGAACCGGCCGGACCCACTGCGAATCCAAGAGTTGGCGCCATCGTCCGCAAAACCGCGTCAGCATTGACTTCAGGGTGATAGATCACGGCACGGTCGAAGATTCTGTGGTCACCGTTCATATTTGTGTGATCGCCGTCAATGAATCGGCGAAACCCGGTCAGCTTTTCGATGCGACTTTCAAAATCGCTCACCGCCTCTTGATTTTCCGCTTCAACCTTAAGAGCTTGAAGAACGTTGTCGACAATTTTATTCAAATCCCAAGGTAGGCGATGAACCGCCAAAGGGGGAGGGTTCACTTTTTCCCCTAAAACGGCGACCGTCAGCCGTGGCGCCAGCGAACATATCCTGACCGAATAGGGCCTGATTGGCTGCGGACGGTAATGAAAGGCGGCATGGCTGACCCGAATGGAAAAGATCTTGCGGTCGTTCAGTTTGGCATCCAATTCATCGCCGGACCAATAGGTCCCCAAGACTGGATGATCCTCGCTCCACAGACAAAACAACGTGTCTTTCTTAAGTTCATCCACCGCCTTGACCAGCGCGCTGGAATCCTGATCGGCCATCAGCTCACGAACTGAAAAACCCTCTTTATAGAGGTGAGGCAGCAGTGATTCAAAGGCCCAAGTTCGACCCGGAATCACCGCGGCCGATTTGCGGTGCGAATACAAGATCGCTATGCCAAAGGCCAGTTCGAAGACGGCCGGGGCTAAGCCGCCATACACCCGAACCGCCGCCGTCGCGGGACACAGATTCCGCGGCAGCGCTTGTTGCAAGGCCTCGTTGGTCTCTTCCCAGGAATGTCGATCGAGTATATCAAATTTCAAATGCCGGCCTTGTGGCGTTCCTCATCGTCAACCACCGAAACAATGCCGGCCTTCAGCTGCGGCCGGTGGGCCAAACGCCGGATATCGTAAACGAAATTTTCGCCATTCAATCCCGGCGTTTGCCATTCAGGTCCCATGCGAATGGCATCCACGGGACAGGCCTCTTCGCAAAATCCACAAAAGACACAGCGGAGAATGTCTATTTCATAGTGAATCGGAAACTTTTCCACCGTCGGATCATTGTGTTCGGAGGCCACGATAGTGATGCACTCGGCGGGACAATTCGTCGCGCAGAGCATGCAGGCCGTACACCGCAAGGATCCATCCTTCTTGACTGTCAAAATATGGTTGCCCTTGAAGCGGGGTGAATACTCGTATTTCTCCTCGGGATAATTCAACGTCGGCATTTGCTTGCGGCGAAAAAGGTTGCGCAGCAGATGTTTGCCGGTGATGAGCAGGCCGCCAAGAATGCCGGGCAGGTACCATTTGGCTAGAGGATTATTCCGTTCAACGACGCTCATTTGCAACCTCGCTCATGGAGAACCTCGCTCATAAAGAACCTCGCCGAAAAACAAATTCGTTCTTCTTACGATGTTCAAGCATCACGCGGTCGCCGGGCCTGTCTCTTTCGCTGAGGACGGCGGTCCGGCGCGGTTCGATGGACAAAGCTTTGCCGGCCAGGAGACGTGCCGCCTCTGACAGCGTCAGGGCCTCTGGCACCACCAAAGTCACTCGTTTGAAGTACTGCACGGTTCCAGCGTGATTGGTAAAACTGCCGTCTTTTTCGATATAACTCTTCATCGGCACGAGCCAAACATTTCCTTTCAAAGCCGCCAGCTTTTCATTGCTGCAACTCTGCATCCATATAAGATTTTGCGCCTGGCCCAGTTGCTTCACCTTTTCATCAAAGGACGAACACCAGCGGGGGTTTTCAGGACCCGCCACCACCACCGTGGTCGCGCTTTTGCTCTTGATTCCGTCGAGCAGCTGGCTCCAGCGGGTATCAATCTTATTCCTCTGCAAAATTTCGCTCAGCCCGCGGGTGTTGGGGTTCCGGTCACCGCGCAAAAGGACATTGTCAAAATCCTTCATGCGTTCGGGGTCGTCCACCCAGTGAAAGATTTGCCGCGAGCCCGTGGCGGCAATGAATTCAGTGACCATTGTTTCCAGTTCGTCGTTCGAATATTGTCCCGTCAAAACCAAAGCCGCTTTGGAGCGGGCTGATTTCACCGCCGCGCTGGCGTCGGCAGCCGCGGCCCCTGGAGCCATCTCCTCCCACCCAGCGCCCCCGCTGCCCACGCTGGAAGCCGTGTTCTTGCGCCCCTTCAACATTCGCACGTCTTTATTGACCGATTTGTATAGGTCCCGGCCTTCATCGCACATCCAGTGGCCGTTGACCTCGCTGTAGACGGGCCTGACACGAAACAGCCCCTCTTTGTTGAAGTACACTTTGATATGGCAGCCGGTGGAGCAACCATTGCAAACGGTGTCGGCGTCTTTCAAGTACCAAACCCGTTGGCGAAAGCGGAAATCTTTCGAGGTCAAAGCGCCGACCGGGCAAATATCCACCGTGTTCAAGGAGTAATTGTTGTCGAGTTTTTTCCCGGCGTGGGTGCCAATTTCCGAACGGTCACCGCGGTTGAAGATTCCCAATTCGTGCGTCTTGCTCACCTCGTCGGTGAAACGCACGCAGCGGGAACAAAGAATGCACCTTTCGGAATCCAGCACCACCCGCGGGCCCAGATCCACGACTTTGTGCTTTTTCACTTTCTTTTCAGCCATTTCAGGATCGTACTTGCCGAATTCCATGTACTGATCCTGCAGACCGCACTCCCCGGCCTGGTCGCAGATGGGACAATCGAGAGGGTGATTGATCAAGTGAAAATCAAGACCCCACTTGGCGGCTTCCTTGACCTTCTGGGAGGTGTTGTTGATTTTCATGCCCTCGGTAATCTGCGTGTTGCAGGCGATTTGCACGCGGGGATTGCCCTCGATCTCGACCATGCACAGGCGGCAAACGCCAGCGACACTGAGACCCGGATGCCAACAATAGTGGGCAATCCGCATGTTGTGATCGGTCATCGCCTTGATGATGGTGGTGCCTTCCTTGACCTCGAGTTCCTTGCCGTTAATGGTGCATTTCATATGGAGACAG